>CAYNXN010000001.1:0-38099 GCA_964401175.1 uncultured Dehalococcoidales bacterium
GGAGACCAAGACCAAGCGCCTCGGTAAGACAGTTCATGGTGTTGGCGGTCCACATCCCGGAGCAACTGCCACAGCCAGGGCTGGCGCAATGTTCCATGCGCTGCATACGTTCACGCGTCAGCGAACCGCGTGCGATCTCGCCAACTGCGGCGAAAAGCATCCCCGAGTCCAGTTCCACCTCCATGCGGTCGGGCATTCGGCCGGCCAGCATCGGTCCGCCGCTGACGAAGATGCAGGGCAGGTTGAGCCGGGCGGCCGCCATCAGCATTCCTGGCACGATCTTGTCACAGTTGGGAATGAACACCAGCGCATCGAACTGATGCGCCTGCGCCATCAGTTCGATTGAGTCGGCGATGACCTCACGGGTGGGCAGAATGTAACGCATGCCGGCGTGTGCTTGTGCCACACCGTCGCACGCGGCGATAGTGTTGAACTCAAAGGGAGTGCCTCCAGCCTCTCTGACCCCGGCTTTGACGGCGTCAGCAATGGTCCGAAGGTGCACGTGGCCTGGAACAACCTCGCTGAAGCTGTTAACCACTCCCACGAACGGAAGTGCCATCTCGTAGTCGTCGACTCCAGTGGCATGAAGCAGGGAACGGTGTACTCCCCGTTCGAGACCCTTCCTGACCGTGTAGCTTCTCATGCTGTCACCTCTCTGCATTGGTCACCGTGCCAACTCCGTCGATTCACTGCTTTCCCGCTGGTCCTGGTCGAACGTCACTGCGCCATGAGAGGCAAGACGAGCGGCCCCTCCGGGATGACGGCGATATCAGCCCGCGGGCCGATGCGCCTGATAGCCTCTGAAACCGCAGCGTCCAGATCCGACACGGGCTCGATCCACAGGCTGCCAATCAGTTCCGGATCAAGCTCGGAGCGCAGCATGATCTGGTTCCGCATCTGGATGCGGGCGAGAATCTGGTTCTGCCACTGAACACCGATCGGTTCCTCACGCCGTATGCGCTGCATGACGTCGATCGGATTGGCGCATGAACGATGGAGCGCAACAAAAGAGTCAGGTCCGGCGCCGGCGGAGCAGCTGGAGGCGCTGATGATGATTCCGCCATCCCGCGTAATCACAGACGCGTTGTCCATCCCCTTCACCGTCTGGTAGAGATCGAGGTCCAGAGGCGCGCCGCTGTTGGTAGTAACCACGATGTCGACTCTCTGGGGCACATCGACGCCCGTTGTCTCACGTGCAACGCGACAACCGGCCTCGTGCGCCTCAACCAGGTCGCCGGCAAACACGGCTGTGATCGCCTTCTGCCTGTTGAGCAGGACGTTCACTATGAAGTCGAGCCTGGCCATCCTCGCCTGTTCAACCATATCCTCGTGAATCGGATTTCTCGCAAGGACCCCCGCCCGCGCATTGGGGTCGGCGATCATGCGGTAGCCATGATTGACATAGGCGGACTCGCGCGCAAAGACCCCCGGAGCGATGCTCTTGCGCCCGCCGGAGAATCCGGCGAAAAAATGCGGCTCAATGAACCCCGTGGCAAGGCGGAAATCTGCCTCCACCACCAGCCGATTGATGTTCACGGGAGTACCCCGCGTTGTGGTCCCGATGTTCACCACTGCGGATGGATCATGATTCACCACCGTGTAGTTGGACACGATGGCGTTGCCAAGCAGTTGACGTAGTTCGGCAGTATCGAGCGGCGGGTGGAGACCGAGCGCAACCACGATGGTAATCTGCTGACGAGGAACCACCGCCTCCAGTTCGGCCAGAATTGGAGGCAGTAGGCGATCATCCGGACACGCCCTGGTGTTGTCGGTGACGATGACCACGACGCGGTCGGTCGGACGCACTCGCTCGGCAAGTGGGCGTGAACCGATCGGCTGCCGCAAGGCACTGATGACGGCAGTGTACTCGTCCCGGAGCCCGGCCGTCTGCCGGGGCTCCAGGACGAACCTGAGATGACGCTTCGGTATCTGTACCGTCAAGTATCTGTTTCCGTACGGCAGTTGAAAAGACTCGTTCATAATGCCCTACCTGATGGCGGCGCCCGGGTTCAGTATGTTGTTTGGATCGAACAGCTTCTTGATACCGCGCATGATCTCTTCTTGCTTGGGGTCCATTAGCAGGGCGAGATACTTCAATCGTATCTTGCCGACGCCATGCTCCCCGGTCACCACGCCACCCAACTTGATGGCAGCCTCATAGATCGCCTGCTTCACCTCTTCGGCCGTGCCTCGTTCAACGAGTTCCTTGAGCATGTACGGGTGGAAGTTCCCGTCGCCCGCATGCGCGATGGTGAATATCTCCGTGTCGTATTTGGCCGCGATGTCATCGAGTGCATCGAGCATCTTACCGAGGCTCGCAGGAGGAACGGTGATGTCGGAGTCGCCGGCGATGAGCGGCTTCATCGCAGAATACACCTCACTGCGTATCTTGAGAATGTCCGCCTGCTCTTGCTGTCGCTCGGCGATAAGTACGTTGACGGCCCCGTTGTTCTGACAGACCTCGGACATCGTCTCCGCCTGGAAGTACACGTCATCCTCGTTGGCGCCTGCAAGAATCAGGATCAGGTGCGCGATTCCGGTCTGCGCCGGCCATTTCATGCCGAGATTGTCCGCCGACATCGTGATGACCTTGTGATCTACATACTCGATGGCCATGGGTATCACGCCGCTCTGCAGTATCTTCGGTACGGTGTTGATCGCCTTGTGACGATCGTCGAAGGACACCACCAGCGTGGCGGTCCCCGCGAACTTTGGATAAAGACGCATGGTCGCTTTGGTGATTATTCCAAGAATCCCTTCACTGTCAATCAGCAACTGCATGAGGTCGAGACCGGTGTTGTTCTTGAGCAGCTTGCCGCCCATGGTTGTGATCTCGCCGGTAGGGAGAACCACCTCCATGCCCTTGACGTACTGCCGCACGACTCCGTACTTGACCGCGCGCGAGCCGCCGGCATTCGCGGCGATCATGCCACCAACCTGAGCGCCTTCGTCGCCGGGATGCGGCGGAAACAACAGATTGGCTTTGTCGACCGCCTCAAGCAGTTGCGCCAGCGTAACTCCAGCCTGAGCAACCACCATCAGGTTCTCAGTGTCGACCTCCTCCACCTTATCGAAGCGTTCCATGGACAGGACGATGCCGTCCTGCGTAGGCACCGCACCGCAAACGAGGCCGGTCCCGGCGCCGCGCGGATAGACCGGCGTCTTGTCACGGTTTGCCAGCTTGAGAATCTCGGAGATCTCCTCAGACGTCCCTGGCTTGACCACAACCACGTGCTCCGCCGGTTCCAGCCGCTGCGCCGCTGTGGTCTCGTCATATAGATACGTCTGCATCTGGGCCCGATCAGTGATGACCCAATCCGGCCCGACGATAGCTTTAAGACCCTCGACATCAATCATGGTAGTGCTTCCTCCTTGTTCCAATCAGTGTCGTTCCGTGCTGTTATCTCTATGCTGCGCCCGGGCTACTTCACCGCCGAGTCAGGACTGAGTATGTGGTTCGGGTCGAACAGGTGCTTCAGTCCGCGCATCAGCTCAAGCGACCTGGCATCGATGCACATATCCAGTTCGGCCAGCCTGGTCTTTCCGATGCCGTGTTCCCCGCTGATGACGCCGCCCAACTCGATGGCTTTGGCGTATATCTTGCGCTTCACCTCGGTCGCCAGCCCCCGTTCTTTCAATTCGAGCATAAGGTGCGGGTGGAAGTTGCCGTCCCCGGCATGTGCCACCATCGGGATTCTGGTCTTGTACTGCGCCGCAAGAGTGTCCACCACATCCATCATGTCGCCAACCGCAGCCGGCGGAACCGTAACGTCGAGTATCTCCGCCAGTTCCGCTTTGTAGGTCATGCTCTCCTCGCTGCGTATCCGCAGTATGTGTGCCTGTTCCTCCCGGCTCTCAGCCATAAGCGTGTCGACCGCGCCGCTGGCTTCGCAGACCTCAGAGATCTGCTGGCATTGTTCGTAGACATCGTCTTCATTCGTACCAGTGACGATCACAATCAGATGCGACCTGCCTTTCGTCGCCGGCCAGGTTGTGCCCAGATACCGGGCGGTGTCCTCCATCAGATCGCGGTCGACGTATTCGATCGCCATCGGGATGACTCCCGCCTGGAGTATCCTCGGGACGGCTCGAATCGCAGCATGGCGGTCATCGAACGACACCACCAGGGTGGCCGGTCCTGCGAACTTCGGATAGAGTCTGAGTACCACCTTGGTGATGATGCCCAGGATGCCTTCACTGTCAATCATCAGATGCATCAGGTCCAGGCCGGTGTTGTTCTTGAGCAGCTTGCCGCCCATGGTGATGATCTCCCCGGTGGGCAGCACCACCTCGAGGCCCTTAACGTAGTTCCGAACCACGCCGTATTTGACGGCCCTGGTACCTCCGGCGTTGCACGCCACCAATCCACCGAGCTGCGCCCCTTCATCTCCCGGGTGAGGTGGAAACAGCAGTCCGCGTGATTCCACCGCCTCCAGCAACTGGGCCAGTGTTACCCCGGCCTCGGCAACAACCATCAGGTTCTCGCTGTCAACCTCAAGCACCTTATCCAGACGCTCGAGGGACACGATGACTCCATCACGTGTAGGGATGGACCCCGCGCACACCCCGGTGCCTCCTCCACGCGGATAGATGGGGAAGGAATCCTCGTTCGCCAGCTTCACCACCCGCGCGATCTCATCGGTGTTTGCCGGTTTGACCACGACAACCCGGTCGGCTGGCCGCATGATGAGACCGGTGTACGTCTCATCCACCAGGTATCTGGCCATCTGCTCGCGGTCTGTGACGACCCAATCCTCGCCCACAATGTCCTTCAATCTGCCGACATCAAACATGTACAGAATTCTCCTCTCCAGGGATTAGTCGTCTCGAAGCCTCAGATGGTTGGACCAACAGTATAGATGTTGGAATTGACACCGGACGAATCGTACTGCAGCAGTTCTGCCTTGACTGCCTCACCCGAGAACACGCGGAGAACCGCGTCAAACACGCGCGAGCCCGCCGATTCGACCGTCTCTATGCCGGAAACGATGTTGCTGACGTCAAGATCGATGTACTCAGAGAGCAACTGGCACGTATGGGCGTTACCTGACACCTTGATGACCGGCGCGAGCGGAAAGCCTTGCGGCGCGCCGATGCCAGTGGAGAAGAGCATCACCTGGCAGCCGGCCGAAGCAAGACCCGTCAGGAACTCCATCTCACGTCCCGGCGAGTCCATGAAGTACAACCCGGGTGCCGGCGGGCGTTCGCCGTAGCGCACGACGCCGGTGATGGGACAGGTGCCCGACTTCACTATCGCACCAAGTGATTTCTCCTCGATTGTCGTCAATCCGCCGCGTATGTTGCCCTCGGTCGGCTGCCCTCCGCGCATATCAACACCCATGACACTTGCCCGGGCTTCCATGGCGTTGACGCAATCGAGGAGCTTCCCGGCCACCTCGGCCGTGGCCGCACGACGCACAAGGATGTGTTCCGCGCCGATCACCTCGGTTGTCTCACCGAATATAACCGTGGCTCCCGCCTGGACCAGCCTGTCCGCAGCATTTCCCACCGCCGTATTCGATGCGAGTCCTGAGGTGGTGTCCGATGCACCGCACTTGACCCCGATCACAAGTTCCCGCAGCGAAGCCTCACGTCCTGTGGAGTCGAGGCCCGATGCAAAGCGACGTGCCGCCTCAAGGCCGTGGGCGACTGCGCGGGTAATGCCACCAACGGCCTGGACCCGCACAAGAGAAATCGGTTTGTGTGCTTCCACGGCGGCGACGATGTCCTCGGCAGTCACCGACTCGCAGCCCAGGCTGACCAGAACCACAGCAGCCACATTCGGATTAAGGCAGATGCCGGTGAGCGCATCGGTGACCAGCTTGACGTCAGTCGGCAACTGACAACAACCCTGGTGGTGCAGCATCGGCCGCGCCTCGGGAACGCTGGCGGCGATCCTGCGTGCGACTTCATTGACACAGCCCACCGTGGGAATCACCGCAACGTAGTTGCGTGCTCCCGCCGGTCCGGTACTGCGCGCAAAACCGTGCAACATCGCACACCTCCATCGAATCTGATTCAGAATCGTTGCCACCCTACGGAATGGCAGTGCCGGGATTGAGGATGCCGTTCGGATCGAACAACCGCTTCAGGCCGCGCATCAACTCGATCGACTTATCGTCCAGACACAGGGGCATCTCCTTGAGGCGTATCTTGCCCACGCCATGTTCGGCCGTGATCACACCGCCGAGTGCGGCTGCCGCGGCGTAGAGCTCCCGCTTCACCGCCTGCAATTGACCCCTGTCATGCAGCTCCAGAGGCAGATGCGGATGCAGGTTGCCATCGCCGGCGTGTCCATAGGTGATGATGCGCGTTCCATACTTTCGGCCAATTTCATCGACGGTATCCAGAAAACCCGCGATGTCGGCGGGCGGTATCGCCATGTCAAGAACGTCCGCAACGCGTGGTTTCAGCACGGGATACAGCTCACTTCGTATCTTGAGGATGTCCGCCTGTTCTTCCCGTGTCTCGGCCATCACAGTGTCCACGACACCGAGGGTTTCACACACCTTCAGGACATCAGAGGCCTGCTGGTACACGTCATCGTCGCTACTACCCGTGATGATGGCGATGAGGTGAGCGGTACCCTTCCGCGCCGGCCATTGCTTTCCAAGATGGGCGGCGGAAATCTCTATGACGTCTCTCTCAACGTACTCCAGCGCCAGTGGAATGACGCCTGTCTGCAGTATCTTCGGCACGGCTTTGATTGCCGCATGCCGGTCATCGAAGGAGATCACGAGGGTTGCCGTGCTGGCGGACCTGGGATAGAGCCTGAAAACGACCTTCGTGACTATTCCCAGCACGCCTTCGGAATCGATCATGAGATGCAGCAGGTCAAGTCCAGTGTTGTTCTTCAACAATTTGCCGCCCATGGTGATGATCTCGCCAGTCGGCAGCACAACTTCCAGACCCTTGACGTACTGTCGAACAACGCCGTACTTGACGGCGCGAGTGCCGCCGGCATTGCAGACCACAAGGCCTCCCAGTTGAGCTCCCTCGTCGCCAGGATGCGGTGGAAAGGAGAGACCAACCGCTTCGACAGCACGCAGCAGCTTGTCCAGCGTCGCACCGGCCTCTGCGACCACCATGAGGTTGTCGGTGTCGACTTCGAGAATGCGGTCAAGACGCTCCAGAGAAAGCACGATCCCGCCGCGGGTCGGCACCGCCGCTCCGACGCATCCCGTACCACCTCCGCGCGGGACCACAGGAACGAGCCGACGGTTTGCCATTCGCATGATTTGTGAGATCTGCTCGGCGTCGGCCGGCTTGACCACCACCACATCGTCGCCCGGGACGGGGCAGACCGGCAGCGCGGTCACATCCAGCAGGTACGATTGCATCGCTTCACGTTCGGTCACCACCCAATCCGGCCCGACGATTTCTCTCAGCTCAGCAAGCACTTCGTTGTTCACCTGTCCTCCTTGATCACCCACGCACTAACCCGGCTCGCGAACCCGCTGCCACTACGCAGCAGGCCGGAATGCGTTCGAGGAAGGGAAATGTCCGACGGGAGCGATGGGACCGTCGCCGCCACAAACCAGTGGCAGAGCCGGCGAGAAGCCAGTAGCAGAACGACCGGGAGCGGCCCTGGCGGTAGAACGATGGCGCGCCGTTCAGTGGAATCAAGTGACTGATCTCCTGCCGCGACGCGAGGAGCCGTCCGGCCGATGCGTGCCAAGGGACAAGGTGTCCTGCGTCCGGTCAGGCGAATTCTACACTTCCATGCCGACCTTTGGTATACCGCACACATGTGAGACGGCGCTGTGAACGACCTTGACGCTCGCGATAACTCGATGCTACTCTTGCGAAATCAGTTCCGAGTCACAGGGCATGGAAGACGACACCAAGACCCGCCGCGTCTCAACCAGCGATGACATCGAGGTATCCACGTATCTCGGCATCGCCAGTTCCCTCCAGACCGAGCAGACCGAACCCAAGGAAGCTGCGCCAGTCTCTGGGCGTGAAACCATCGTTATCCTTGATTTCGGATCTCAGTACAGCATGCTGATAGCCCGCAGGATTCGTGAGTGTCACGTGTACTGCGAGATCTTGCCGAACGATACGCCGTGGGAGCGTATCGCCCCCCTCAATCCGAAGGGATTTGTGCTCTCTGGCGGACCGGCCAGCGTGTATGCGGCTGGAGCACCGCTGGCGCCCACGTACGTCTACGAGCGAGGCCTGCCCGTGCTTGGTATCTGCTATGGCATGCAGGCGATTGCACATCAGTTGGGCGGCAAAGTGACGCCGGGAGAGCGACGCGAATATGGCCACTCAGTGCTCCACCTTGACGTTGATGACTCTCCGTTGTTTGAGGGGTTGCCTCCGTCAACACCGGTCTGGATGAGCCATGGCGACGTGGTGAGCGAGTTGCCTGCGGGGTTCAAGGCGCTTGCCTACACCGAGAATTCGCGCTACGCCGTGATCGGTAACGAACAGAACGTCTTCGGCCTGCAGTTTCACCCGGAGGTGACGCACACCCCTGAGGGGCGCCGACTCATCGAGAACTTCTTGTATCGCATCTGCGGCTGCAGCGGCAACTGGACACCGGCGCAGTTCATCACCGAGAGCGTTCAGCGGATTCGAGAGCAGGTCAAGGATGGCAAGGTGGTCTGTGCCTTGTCGGGCGGAGTCGATTCGGCTGTCACCGCAACGCTGATTCACCGCGCGATCGGTGACAATCTCACGTGTTTCTTCATCAACAACGGCCTTCTTCGGCGTGAGGAGCCGGAGCGTGTCCTGAACACCTTCGCCAACAACCTGAAGGTTCGAGTTGTGTACGTGGACGCCACGGATCGCTTCCTGCGCAGACTACGTGGCGTGATCGACCCCGAGCAGAAGCGCCGCATCGTCGGAGAGGAATTCATCCACATCTTCGAGGAGGAGGCGGCGGCGCTGGGCACGGTCGACTTCCTGGCGCAGGGTACGGTGTATCCTGATGTGATCGAGAGCGCCAGTTCGGCCGAAAACAAGGCGGCGGCCCGAATCAAGAGCCATCACAACGTTGGTGGACTGCCGGCCACGATGCGACTCAATCTCGTTGAGCCGCTGCGGTATCTGTTCAAGGATGAGGTGCGGGAGGTCGGACTTGCGCTTGGTCTCCCAGAGGAGATGGTCTGGCGCCAACCCTTCCCCGGACCGGGTCTTTCGATACGTGTGATCGGTGAGGTTACGCGGGAAAGGCTGGAGATTCTTCGTGCCGCTGATTGGATCGTGATGCAGGAGATCAAGCGCGCGAACCTGTATGGAAGGTTGTGGCAAAGCTTCGCGGTGCTCACTGATGTGCGGAGCGTAGGCGTTATGGGTGACTCCAGGACGTACGGATACCTCATTGCCATTCGAGCGGTTACCAGTACTGACGCCATGACTGCTGACTGGGCCAGGCTGCCGTACGAGTTGCTCGACAGGATGGCGGATCGAATCGTCAATGAAGTCCCGCACGTGAATCGCGTTGTCTACGATGTGACCAGCAAACCCCCCGCCACCATTGAATGGGAGTAATCGCGCCGGAGCTTCGCCTGCCACGCTTGAATGCACCGGAACAGTCATTCGCTCACGAGTATTGCGCTAGTATGGTATTCCGGTCGACAAGGAGAAACGGCATCGCGTGAGAGTACTGGTGGTTGGAAGCGGCGGGCGGGAGCACGCGCTCGTCTGGAAGCTGGCGCAAAGCCGTCGCGTGACCGATATTCTGGTTGCGCCCGGGAATGCCGGCACAGCTACAATTGCCGAGAACGTTCCGATTGCTGCCACCGACCTCGTTGCCCTTGTTGAATTGGCGCTCCGTCGACGTGTTGACCTCGTCGTCGTGGGCCCTGAGGTCCCTCTGGCGCTCGGACTGGTCGATGCGCTGCAAGAGGAGGGCGTATCGGCCTTCGGACCGACAAGGGCGGCGGCGCGCCTCGAGGCAAGCAAGGCATTTGCGCATGATGTGATGCGACGGTCCGGCGTGCCCTGCGCCCGCTGCGGCGTCTTCACCGCGGTCGGACCCGCACGTGAATTCGGATTGTCACTCGAGCCTCCCTATGTGGTCAAGGCGGATGGTCTGGCCGCGGGAAAGGGCGCAGTCATCGTCTCATCTCACCGCGAAGCCGCGACGACGCTCGTCGACATGCTGGAACGGCGTGTCTTTGGAGCCGCCGGCGAACGTGTCGTGATTGAAGAGTACCTCTCCGGCCAGGAGGTGAGCCTCCTCGCCTTCACCGACGGCGAAGAAGTGGTTGCGATGGTGCCTTCTTGTGACTACAAGCGCGCCTGCGATTACGACGAGGGGCCAAACACTGGAGGAATGGGCTGTTACTCACCACCGGGGTTCTTCGACCAGGATATGGTCGTGCGCGCTACCGAGGGCGCGGTGCGGCCCGTAATCCGGCAGCTCGCGGAGGATGGCGTGGTCTACAGAGGGGTGGTGTACGCGGGGCTGATGATTGACGGTGACGACATCAAGGTGCTGGAGTTCAACGCGCGATTTGGCGATCCGGAGACCCAGGTTGTGCTTCCGCGGCTTGAGAGCGATCTTGCTGAGGTGATGTGCGCCTGTGTCGAAGGGCGCCTCAAACCGGAACTGGTCCAATGGAAGCCAGGCTGCGCTGTGGCCGTGGTGCTTGCCTCCGGCGGATACCCGGGCCAGTACCGCAAGGGATATCCCATCCTCGGATTGGACCTTGTTGACCACGACGTGAATGTGTTCCACGCCGGTACATGCATTGATAGCGATGGCAAGACCGTGACTGATGGGGGACGTGTCCTGGCGGTCGTTTCCGCCGGTGCTTCGATGGCTGAGGCGCGAGAGCGCGTGTACAGCAATGTCGCGAGGCTTTCATTCACCGACGTGATGTATCGAACTGATATCGCGCTCAGGGAGGTGGCGTAGTTGAATCCTCTGGTGGGAATCGTTATCGGAAGTGCGAACGACAAAGAGCTGATTTCGCCCGCCCTGCAGGTGCTCGACGAGTATCAGGTGCCCTACGAGTTGTCGATTATGTCGGCACATCGCAGCGCCGAGAAGGTCCGTGCCTACGCAATGTCGGCGGAGAAACGCGGCATTCAGGTGCTGGTCGGGGCCGCGGGCTACGCTGCCCACCTGCCAGGCGTGCTGGCGAGCTGGTGCGCGCTGCCTGTCATCGGCATACCGCTGCCCACGAGCGACCTGAAAGGGATCGATTCGCTCCTCTCCATCGCGCAGATGCCGGGTGGCGTACCGGTTGCCAGTGTGGGCATTGGCAAGAGCGGCGCACGAAATGCAGCCCTGATGGCCATCCAGATCCTGGCGCTGCACGACGACCGTCTCCGAGCGGCGTACCGCGCATACCGGCAGGCACTGGCTACACAATGAGGTTGAAATGATAGAGCGCTATTCACTGCCCGAGATGGCCCAGGTCTGGTCTGACGAGAACAAGTTCGCGCTCTGGCTGAAGGTTGAAATCGCCGTATGCGAGGCATGGGCGCAACTGGGACGGATTCCGCCCGAGGATGTGGCGCGCATAAGGAATGCTACCTGTGATCTGAACCGGATGAATGAGATCCTTAAAGTGACTCACCACGACGTCACCGCCTTTCTCTCCGCGGTCGCAGAGAGCCTTGGTCCCGAGTCCCGGTTCGTGCATCTTGGCCTCACATCATCTGACGTCATGGACACTGCGCTTGGCCTGCAGTTGAAGTCGGCTGCTGAGATCCTGCAGCATGGTGTGAGCCGACTCCTCGCCGCGCTGAAGACCCGGGCCTTCGAACACAAACACACTCTCATGATGGGACGGACTCACGGAGTCCATGCTGAGCCCATCACTTTTGGTCTGAAGCTGGCATTGTGGTGCAAGGAGATGGAGCGCAACAGCGAACGGTTGCGTCGAGCAGGCGAGGCCGTGGCTGTCGGGAAGATATCCGGTGCCGTCGGCACCCATGCTACCGTGCCACTCGCGGTGGAAGAGGACGCCTGTCGACGCCTGGGATTGGCCTGGGCGCCGATCTCAAACCAGGTGGTGCAGAGGGATCGACATGCCGAGTTCCTCTCCACTCTGGCGATAATCGGCAGTTCCCTGGAGAAGTTCGCCACTGAGGTCCGGGCACTCCAGAAGACAGAGGTACAGGAACTCGAAGAACCCTTCGAGCAAGGCCAGACGGGTTCATCCGCGATGCCGCACAAACGCAATCCTGAGCTGTGCGAGCGCGTCAGCGGTCTCGCCCGGCTGCTGCGCGGCAATGCTTTGTGCGCCCTTGAGAATGTGGCGCTCTGGCACGAGCGCGATATCAGTCATTCTTCGGTGGAGCGCGTCATCCTGCCCGACTCCTGCCTCGTCCTGGACTACATTCTCACCATCTTCACCTCGATCGTCACCAGCATGCGCGTCAATGTCGAGAAGATGCGCGCCAACATCGAGCTGTCACGTGGCCTGGTGTTCTCGCAGCGCGCGCTCATCGCGCTCATAGAGAGCGGCATGTCGCGTCAGGATGCCTACAAGATAGTGCAGGCACACGCGATGCAGGCGTGGCAATCTGGGCAGTCTTTTCGAGCGCTGCTTGAGGCGGACCCGAAAGTACATTCGCGGCTGACACCTGGCGATTTCGAATCTGTGTTTGACTATGGCTTCTTCACCCGGGAGGTGGACAACATCTTCGCGCGTGCAGGGCTCGAAAGCACGGCGGCCGATTTGTCTCTCGGAGATGCTCGTCCGGATCTCGCGCCCCGATCCTACTAGCCGGAGGTGACCTATGAACGCAGTGACTGAGACAAGCTTGCCACTGCCGCTCTTTCAGCGGGGCAAGGTGAGGGATGTCTACGACCTCGGCGACCATCTACTGGTGGTGTCAACGGATCGTATTTCTGCATTCGATGTGGTCCTGCCCACCGGAGTGCCCTACAAGGGACAGGTGCTGAATCAGATGTCAGCTTTCTGGTTTCGGAAGACCGAGAGCATTATCGAGAACCATCTGGTGGAGTCCATCGATGATGCTGCCGCCCTTTCGCGGCTCGCCATTCGACTCTCCATGCCGCTGCCTGACTACCTCATCGGCAGATCAATGGTGGTGCGCAAAGCGCGGAGAATACCGGTGGAGTGTGTCATCCGAGGTTATCTCTCCGGGTCTGCCTGGGGGGAGTACAAGTCGAGCCAGACCATTCAAGGGCTGCCCATGCCGGCGGGTCTGCGTGAAAGCGAGCGACTGCCTGAGGCGCTGTTCACCCCGACCACCAAAAGCGAGGCGGAACATGACCGCCCGCTGACTGAAGCGGACATAGATGAGTGGAATCTGCGTGACACCATGCCCGCGCTCAAGAACGCCAGCGAGTCGCTCTATGCCTTTGCGGCAGCCTACGCCCGGGAGCGGGGGATCATCATTGCCGACACCAAGTTCGAGTTCGGCTGGCTCGACAGCACGCTGATCCTCATCGACGAGGCCCTGACGCCCGACTCCAGTCGATTCTGGTCGGTCAGCACGTACGAACCAGGAAAGCCACAGCCGAGTTACGACAAGCAACCGGTGCGGGATTGGCTGGCGAACTCCGGCTGGAGCGATGGCAAACCGATTCCACCGGTGCCTCCCAGCGTTGTCACTGCGGCGACCGAACGCTACACCACCGCGTACCGTCTGCTCACCCAGGAGCCACGCTGATGTGCGCCCTCAGCCGTCAGTAATTCTTGTACCAGTCTTCGCTGATGACAGGCGCACTCACCTTCTTGAACCAGGGGGTTCCGTACGCGTTTGCCACGGCCATCAGGACGTTCAGACGGTCCACCACCACTGTGTTGAAGAACTCCTGTCTTTCCTCTCGGGTGGCGATCGAAGTGGCTTCCTGCCACAACGCACGTCCCGCCAGAAAGCCCGAGGCGCCCACCCTGGAGGCGATTTCGACCTGCCGCACGAAGAGATCGAAATCCACACCACCGCTGAGGATGATCCAGGGTACATGGCTGGCTGCGTCCAGTCGCTTGCAGTTGTCCATCATCACCTGGGCGTTCGTCTCCGTCTTCGCGTCCGCGGGAAACTCAGCCTTGAGTACGTCAATGCCAAGCGGTGTGATCTCCTCGGCCGTCTGGATAACCACATGTGGCTTTACCTGGGAGTAGCGCCCGCTGCGGGCTTCATCCCCTACAGCGTATCCGACCGGTTCCACAATGAACGCGAGGTCCTGCTCCTCACACCATGCCGCCAGTTCCTGCACCAGCGCGCGTTGTTGTACCGCAACGTCGACATCGGGACGGTAGTACAGCAACAGCTTGGCGCCGTCAGCGCCCATACGTCGAATCTTGGCGGCGTTCCAGCCGTCTAGTGGGCGACTGACCCGCGCTTCGGCGCCACCCTCGTAGCCGGTCTCTTCAAGCGAGACGAGCAGTCCGGTTCGGCCTGCGAGCACATTGGCCGCGATGCTCTGCGCCGCACCGTACACCGGATCAAGCAGTATCGCACTGCAGTGTGGCGACAACGCGCTGCACACGTCGTACTTGAAGTCCACCATGTCCTGGTAGGTGGGCGCCTTCCCGGTTCCCTCTTTGAGCATCTTGGACAACGAACCTCTATGGTCGAGAGCGCACATGCAGATACACCCCCGGCTGTCTGCGAGACGTTGTACACCGCGGTATTTGCCTGTAGTCATCTTCTTCATCGCTTCACCTCGCAAGCACTTTCATCAGGTAGAGCAGCTCCGTGTCCAGCTCCTTCTGTAGCTTCCAGGTCCGTTCAAACGGCGTCTCAACCACCTTGTTGTTGAGCAGTCCGACCATCACACCACTTCTGCCTTCCACAAGAGCCAGTACGGCTCCGGCGCCAAGTTTCGAGGCTAACAGTCGATCCTGCGCCGACGGAGGACCACCCCGCTGCACATGTCCGATAACGCACACCCGATAATCCATGACGAGTCGGTTTCCCAGCTTCGCCGCGACTTCGAACGCGTGCCCCGCATCATCACCCTCTGCTACCACCACGATGCTGGCGCGTTTGCCCGAGGCATGCTGCTCGGTGATGCTGGCCACCAGTTCATCCAGATTTGTCGGAACCTCCGGTACCAGCACATCCTCGGCGCCGCCCGCGATGCCCACACTCAAGGCGATAAACCCCCGGGTGCGGCCCATCACCTCCACGAAGAAGAGCCGTTCATGTGCTTCAGCGGTATCACGCAGACGGTCGATGGCCTGAAGGGCGGTATTCACCGCCGTATCGAAACCGATGGTTGAGTCAGTGCCGTAGAGGTCGTTGTCGATGGTCCCCGGCACACCCACCACGTGAACATCAGATATCTCGGAGAGCGCCTGAGCCCCTCGAAACGTCCCATCGCCTCCGATGGCCACCAGCCCGCCGACATCGAGCGCCGCGAGATTGGCGGCAGCCTTACGCAGTCCCGCAGCGGTCTTCATCTCTTCGCAGCGAGCGGTGCCCAGCATCGTGCCGCCCCGGTGGATGATGTTCGCCACGGACCTCGGCCCCATCTCCAGCACGTCGCCATCCAGCAGCCCGGCATACCCGCGCCGAATCCCCACCACCTCAAGGTTCTGGGCGATGGCGCACCGTACCACGGCGCGAATTGCGGCGTTCATCCCGGGCGCATCGCCGCCGCTCGTCAGCACTCCGATCCGTCGCATCATACTGTCAACCTCGCGTTACAGACTATCACAACAAGCCGGAAGAAGACACACCGGCAGACCGGAGACGAGCCTCTGGAAATGTGAGGAGTCAAAGGGGAGTCCCCAGCTCAAGGTGCAAGAGTGCCTTTGCTGCTGGGCACGACGTCGATAGACCGTGGGTCCTTAGCGCAGGCACAACGCAGCGCCCTTCCAAAGGCTTTGAACAGCGACTCTGCCTTATGGTGGTCGTTCTCGCCAGCCTCGACTCGTGCGTGCAACGTAATCCGGGCCTCGACAGCGAGAGATATGAAGAAGTGACGCACCATATCGGCTTCAAGCTCGCTGATCGTAGCATGTGAGAACGGCGCCGTAAGGTGAGCGCCACCTCGGCCGCTGATATCGATGGCGACACATGACAGCGCCTCGTCCATCGGCACCAGGGCGTGTGCCATGCGAACAATCCCTCTCTTATCGCCGAGCGCCTGCGACAGCGCCTGGCCGAAGCAGATGGCCACATCCTCAACGACGTGGTGCTGGTCATCGCCCGTGGCAGTGATACTGAGGTCCAGCATGCCATGCCGCGCGATCTGGGTCAGGAAATGGTCGAGCATCTGGATGCCAGTGCCGATCCTGGACTCTCCGGCGCCGTCCAGGTTCAACTCGACGTCGACTTTGGTCTCCGTAGTCTGTCGCGCAGACCGGCCCTTTCTACAACTCACGCCACACCTCCTCGAGGGCTTCGAGCAATGCGTCGGTATCCTGCGGCAGGCCTGCGCTGATACGTAGGCAGTCGCGCAAGCCTTCGCTCTCGTAGAAGCGCACCAGAATGCCGCGACGGCGCAGCCCATCGCGCAGGCGTCGAGCGGCGGTCACAGGCGCCTCGTCCTTCTGTTTCACACGACAGAGTATGAAGTTCGCCTCCGAGGGGTAGGGTTCCAGCCACGCGATCGCGCCGAGTCGTTCAAGCATGCGGTCCCGCTCGGACTTGAGCTTCGCAACATTGGCGAGAAGATACTCCGCATCCTGCAGTGAGGCAATGGCGGCGGCCTCGCCGGCGACGTTCACATTGTAGGGCTGTTTGATCGTAAGCAGCAGACTCGCCAGGCGCTCGTTGCAGAGACAGTAGCCCACACGCAGACCGGCCAGTCCGGCCCATTTGCTGAAGGTCCGCAGCACAATCAGGTTAGGATGGTTCCTGAGCAGATGCGCGACCGTGCCGCGGCTGAACTCGTAGTATGCCTCATCAACCACGACGATCAGATCCAGTGCCAGCAACCGACGCACCTCAGCTTCAGTCACCGCTCCGCCCGTTGGATTGTTGGGTGACGCGACGAAGAGAAGTCGGGTCCGGGGCTGGGTGGCAGCCTCCAGTCCGCCAAGATCCAGTGAGAAGTCGCTCTTACGGGGGACATTAACCAGTCTCGCGCCGGTGACCGCAACGAGAAACGGGTACATCCCGAACGTCGGCGGAGCGTTCAGCACGGTATCACCGGGGTTGACGAACAGCCGCAATGCCAGGTCGATCAGTTCATCACTTCCATTGGCGCATACGATCTGCTCCCGAGAGAAGCCGGTGTACTCGGCAAGTGCGTCTCGCAGATTGCGCTGCAGCGGATCGGGGTAGATGTGGTAGTACGGGAAGTGCGCCAGCACCTCTCGCGCACGCGGCGAGGAGAGATACGGATTCTCATTGCCGTCAAGCTTGACGATCCTCCTGCCGATCTCCTTCTCGAGAACGTCTATAGGTTCGACAGGATCGTACCCCTGAATTGCGCTGAGACCAGGTCGAATGAGCTCTTCTACCCGCTTGATGTCCACGCGTCACCTCGCGACGAGACGGTTCTGCCGGATTCAGGCTGGAGGATGAAGGCGATACTCGATTGCCCGAGCGTGCGCTTCAAGCCCCTCGGCCCTGGCGATGACGGCCGCTTCGGGTCCGAGGTGAGACATTGTAGCACCGTCAAGATGCGCAACGCTGGAGTACTTTATGAAATCCTCAACGCTGAGGACCGATGAGAAGCGCGCACTGCCACCGGTAGGCAAGACATGGCTCGGCCCATCGATGTAGTCGCCCATGACGACCGGAGAGTCACCGCCCAGGCAGATGCAGCCTGCGTTGCGGATGTGGTCCAGCACGCGGCGCGGTTCATGCACAAGTATCTCCAGATGTTCCGGTCCGAACAGATTGGCCAGGCGTATGGCGTCTTCAATGCTGTCAACGACCGCGACCACCGCGTGATCGAGGGCCTCCTGCAGAGCGGCGGACCGCCCTAGCTCTGCCGCCTGCCGTTCCACCTCTCGTTCAACGGCTCGTGCGACATCGTGACTGTCGGTCAACAAGACCACCACCGCCTGCGGGTCATGCTCCGCCTGAGCCAGCATATCTGCGGCGCAGTGGACAGCGGAAGCTGTAGCATCAGCGATGATGAGAACCTCGCTTGGCCCGGCGAGACTGTCGATCGCAACACTCCCGAAGACCATTTTCTTGGCAAGAGTGACGAAGACATTGCCCGGACCACAGATCTTGTCGACGCGTGGCACGCTCTCAGTGCCGTATGCGAGCGCGGCCACGGCCTGAGCGCCGCCCAGTGCGAACACACGGTCCACGCCGGCAATAGCACAGGCCGCGAGAGTCACCTCGCCGATGCCGCCCTGCTGATTTGGCGGGGTCGCCACAATCACCTCTCTCACGCCGGCAACCTTCGCCGGTATGGCCGTCATGAGGACGGAAGACGGGTAGGCGAAGCGGCCCCCCGGCACGTAGAGACCGACGCGATCGAGCGGCAGCACTCTCCGCCCCAGGTGGGCGTCCACAAAGTGCGTGCCCGCACGGGGGGCAAATGCCTCGTGGTACTTCTGGACCCGTGACGCCGCAAGTTGCAGGGCAGAAGCCAGCGACGAATCGATGCGGTCCAATGCAGTGGAGACATCCAGGGACGGAATCTCCAGCGACTGCAACCTGATCCCGGAGATGAGTTGCGTGTGCCGCACTATGGCCGCGTCACCATCGGAACGTACATCCGCCAGAATCCTCTCCACCACGGCAGCGGGCGTGAGCCTCTCGCCGTACGCGCGCTCGATGCTGTCAAGCAACGACTGCTGTCCCGACAGGGATGACAGCGGATCGGCACGCACCACCAGCTTTGCGGCCTCGGCGAAGCCCTGTGCCTGCTTCACTGCACCGCTCCGGCCAGCCTGGACGCGAGGCCATCTATCAATGGGCGTTTCGCCGGGTCCTGCAGGCTGAGGGTATTGGCGATGAGGCAGGCGCTCGAGCGGTAGATGACTTCGATGATCTTCAGACCGTTCTCCACAAGCGTCTTGCCCGTTTGGGTGTTATCGACCAAAAGATCCGCATCGTCGGGCAGAAACGCTTCACTGGATCCCCAGGTCGGCATCACACGGTACGAGCGGATGTGATTCTCGCGCAAGTACTTGTCAGCGATATTGGTATATTCAGATGCAACCCGCAGCGACTGGACATTGTGTTCCAGTAGATAGCGCCGCAACTCAGAAGTCGAGTTCACCGGTATGCTCTCGCTCAGTGCTGCGACGATCCGAACCTTGCCGAAACCAAGGTCAACCAGGTCGGTGACCGGGCTGCCCGGAAACGAGATCCGGTGCTCATGGAGCCAGTCCTGTCCGGTAATGGCCACGTCGAAGTGCCCGCACGCCACCTGCAGCGGCATGTCCTGTGGACGTATAACCTTCACCGCAAGCCATTCATCGGCGCCGAGCAGGCGTCGCTCCACGGTGCGCCCTGCGTAGCCAGCCGCTTCGACTCCAGCTCGTTGCAGCAATTCCACTGCCGGAGTCTTCTGATGGCCGTCGGGCACAGCCAGACGAATTGACCGCCCCTGCCATTGTCTCATCAACTCCGGCGGCAAGCGTTGAGAGTCCTCTGCCGTGATCTCATCGTACGACACCGTGCCAGCGGCGAAGTAAGGTCGAAGCCGCCCCAGAACCTCTCCCATGGCCTTCCCGGAGATAGCCTGCGCGTTGCCGACAAGCAGAGCACGGACATCCATCATCTTCCTCAGCGGCGAGAGGCCGTGGGCTATCAAGTCACGCTCGCTCTTTGCCCAGACAAGAACCAGGTCGGCGGATTCGGGAGGATATGCCTCCGCCGCCCCCCAGATGGGAAAAACCTGGAACCGCCGCAATCTGAGTTGCGATGCCAGGATAGTAGCGAGACTCGGATATTCGGAGGCGATGCGGATGACCCTGTTGGCCTCGGAAACCGCGGCCATGGTATTCAGGTCCGAGTGCACACTCGAGCAGAGATAAACCGCGCCGTCGGCGAAATCCAGCGGCGCTATCTCCACCAGGCCGGCCGTGGGGAAACGAGCCCTCAGTTCGCGTACCCAGTCGGCGCCGCAGATGCCGAGATCATAGTTGCCAACGGACACGTGCACCGAGATATCCCGTTCCTGCAGTACTTTGCCCGAGAGAAGGGGCAACGCGGACGAGTCAACTCGGTAGTGCCGTGACCTGGCGGTGTAATCGTCCAGCCCCAATCCCGCGGCGTGCAGCCTTTCAGCGGTCGGATTGTGGAATCTGCCTTTGGGGAGTGCGAAGCGAATCGCCCCGGAGTCGGTATCAGCCGCCATAGCTCATGACAGCAGCCGCTCTATGGCCTCAGCCATGCAGCAGGTTGCCTCTTCCTTAGTCTCCATGTCACATACCTGCACATCGTCGGTCGATTGCGGCAGGATCCTCAGCACCCGCCTGAACCGTGCCGCAAATTCAGGCCCTCTGCGGATGCCGACGACAGCGACGCCACCGGCGGAGCGGACCGCGCGGGCGGCAGCGAGCGTACGGCGCAGTGAGTCAGGCGCGATGTCATCGCAAACCACTGCCACGCCGCTCGCCCTCAACGGCGCGCCTGAGAGCAGGCTCCCAAGCTGGTCGATATACAGCGCGAAACCACAGGCAGAAATGCTCGGACCGCCCAGCAGGGGGATAAGATCGTCATACCTTCCGCCACCACCAACCTTCTCCCCCGTCACAGATACCAGTTGGAAACACATGCCGGTGTAGTATTCGAAGCTGCGCACAGCCGTTATGTCAATTTCGTACCGGCATTCGAGATCGTCCAGCACCGTTGCCAGCTCGATGAATCCATCCAGGGCGGCTTCGAAACGTGCATTTGCGTTGTTGGCAAGTGCCTTGATGTTGACAAGGAACCCGGCAGAAGTGCCCTTGAGGTCAAGCAGTGGCGAGAGGTAAGGTTTGGTCACGGAAACCTGGTTCACCGCGGAGCGCAATCCCTGCCAGTCGCCGTCGAGCACGGCATCCACAAGTTGCCGCCGAGGCTCATCCTCCAGTCCGAGTTCCTCAATCAACGCCTTCAGCAGGCCGGCATGGCAGATCTGCAGCCGAACGTTGTCAAGTGCGAGTCGCGCCAGGACGTCCCGGGCGAGCAGCACCATCTCGACGTCAGCAACGATGGGCGCGCCACCTATGAACTCAGCGCCGCATTGCCAGCGTTCCCGTTGCTTCGTGCCGGTCTCCTCGAAGACGAAGCTGTTCGTCACGTAGAAGAGACGGCTGGGGACACGCGGAGAGAGATTCTCCACGTACAGCCGCGCAACGGGGATGGTGCTGTCCGGACGCAGAACCACACGTTCGCCCGTCCACCCGTCCCAGTCAAGGAACGAGTAGACCCTGCCGACCATCGCGGGCGTCAGGGTTCCAAGCGCGGTGAACAATTGGAGATACTCAATGGTAGGCGGCTTGACCTCTTCGTAACCGTATGCCGCGCACCCGTGCCGGAACGCGTCCTCGATTGCACGGAAGCGGGCCATGTCGGCAGGGAGCCAGTCGCGCATGCCGCGGCATTTCTGCTGAGTCGGTTCTTGTTGCTGTGTCATCGCGTGGGATGACTATTCTACACGACCCACGTTGCGGGGTCCAACGACTGGAGGTGGAGTGGACGGTCACTTTGTAGCCTTAGCGTCGTTCGTCTATAATCGCATCAGAAGGTTCAGGAGTCATGCACAGAACCAGGATCGTGATATGTCTGCTCCTCGCCACCGGCGCCGTCGCGTCGCTCTGTGGAGGTGCGGCCTCTTCGGCTGCGCCGGACGCTTCAGTTGTCGTCATCGACGTTGAGGGCACAATCGTTCCCGTCGTCGCCCAGTACATCGAACGCGGTATCGAGCGCGCCGAGCAGACCGGAGCGACAGCGTGTGTCATCAAGCTGAACACCCCTGGTGGACTGCTCACGTCGACAGAAGACATAGTCTCATCCATCATGAATGCGGACGTGCCAGTGATTGCGTATGTCAGTCCGAAAGGCGCATGGGCAGCATCCGCCGGTACATTCATCGCCCTCGCATCCCACGTTGCTGTGATGACACCCGGGACCACTATCGGCGCGGCCCATCCCGTCTCCGGCGACGGTCAGGAGATCCCCGACTATCAGATGGAGAAGATCGTGGAGTTCTCGGCGAAATGGATGCGGACGATCGCGGAGGATAGGAACCGGAATATCGACGAGGCAGTGCTCGCGGTGACCGAGAGCAAATCCTTCACCGATACCCAGGCGCTGGAGTCCAACCTCGTCGACCTGCGGGCGGAATCGCTGGAATCGCTGCTGGACGCAGTAGACGGCAAAGAGATACGGCTTGCGAGCGGTCGCACGGTTGTACTGCAGACGAAGGGCGCCGACGTCGTCGAGGTCGATATGACCGGCCTTGAGGGATTCCTGCATGCGCTTACTGATCCAAACGTCGCGTACATCCTGTTTACGCTGGCCACCATTGGCCTGATCACTGAGATATCGAGTCCCGGTCTGATCTTCCCCGGTGTGGTGGGCGTCATTTGTCTGATTCTGGCCTTCTACGCACTTGGAGTGCTCGACGCCTACTGGGGCGGCATCGCACTGATGCTCATTGCCGTGGGCCTCTTCGTCGCTGAGTACTTCACCACGTCCTTCGGTGGACTCACCGCCGGAGGCGTTGCCGCACTGGTTCTCGGTTCGATTATTCTCTTCAGCAGGACGCCGGGCGTGGAAGTCGACCGAGGCTTGATTATCGGCGTCGCCACGGGCGCAACCCTCTTCTCCATCTTCATTCTCGGTGCGGTGATTCGGGGACAGCGCAGGCCGAAAGCCACAGGTAGCGAGGGGATGATCGGTACGACGGCCGTCGCCAGGACTCCTCTGACGCCGCACGGTACGGTGCTGGCCGAGGGCGAACTGTGGTCAGCCGTCGCAGAAGATGATGCAGTCGCCGCCGGAGAGGAAGTAACCATAATCGGTGTCGATCACCTGCTGTTGCGCGTTCGAAAGCGTGCGTCCCAATGAGGTGCTGCGCATGATTGTGGACTACTCGTTGTTCACGGGACCAGCGCTGATACTTGGTATTGTGCTGGCCTGCCTGCTCGTGGTTTCGGTGGTCGCTGTCGTTCGCAGCCAGCGGCGTGCGGCTTCGACGGGCAGAGAGACCATGGTGGGGCGATCCGCTGTTGTACAGACCACGCTTGATCCCGACGGTACAGTATTGATGGACGGTGAACTATGGCACGCCACAGTGCGAGAGGGATCCGTTCAGCCCGGTGCTCGCGTTACGGTGGCTGCCGTCGAAGGGTTGACCCTGATGGTCAAGAAGAACTAGGAGGTGCTGGATGCTATATGCCGGTTGGATTCTCTACCTGTTCGTCGCGCTCATCGTAGTCATGATTCTCTCTGCAGCCCTCAAGATTGTGCAGGAGTATGAGCGTGCCGGTGTCTTCAGGCTCGGGCGTTTCGTGGGGTTGCGTGGCCCGGGGTTGGTCATCATCATCCCGTTCATCGAGCGCATACGCAAGATTGACCTCAGGGTCGTCACCATGGATGTGCCCCAGCAGGAATGCATCACGATGGACAACGTGACGGTCACAGTGGATGCCGTCATCTACTTCCGGGTGGTGGAACCCGCGGATGCAATACTGAAGGTGCTCGACTACGTTCGCGCCACGTCATTGCTGGCGCAGACCACACTTCGAAACACGGTCGGCCAGTCTGAGCTGGACGATGTCCTGGCACATCGCGAACGGCTGAATGAGAAGATACAGGCGATCGTCGATGAGGGCACCAACCCGTGGGGCGTGAAAGTCAGCCTGGTCGAAATCAAGGATGTCCAACTGCCCGACAGCATGCAACGCTCGATGGCCGCACAGGCTGAAGCTGAGCGGGATCGCCGCGCCAAGGTTGTACACGCCGAGGGAGAGTATCAGGCGGCAGAGAAGCTGGCCAAGGCGGCGGAGCTCATCGGTGCCCAGCCAGCGGCCATTCATCTGCGCTACCTGCAGGCGATGACTGCCATCGCGACAGAGAAGACCAACACCATTCTGTTCCCCATGCCACTGGACTTCATGAAGGCCTTCATAGATCTCTCCCAGCAGGCCAAGAGCAAGTAGCGGGCAGCAACAACTGAAGACCATGCGACGGGGGCCGTCTTGACGGCCCCCGTTCCCTGTCGACAAGAGACCGACAGGCGGCTAGACCACACCCCGAATATCCATCACAGCAGCCACGTCGTGCTCGCGCAGGAACTGAGAAAGCCCGTCAACTATGGTGGCCATGGTATGCGCATCGATGAGACTGCCCGTGCCGACCTGAATGGCTGTCGCCCCGGCCATGATGAATTCAACGGCATCGGCAGGCCCGGCGATGCCTCCGCAACCGATTATCGGCACCGCGACCGCTTGCGCTACGCGCTGCACCAGGTGAAGAGCCACGGGCTTGATGGCGGGACCGGAAAGCCCGCCGGAGGGGCGGCCGAGGCGAAACGCACGGCGCTCAATATCGATAGCAGTGCCGCGAAGGGTGTTCGCCACGCAGAGTGCGTCAGCCCCAGCAGCGACGACCGCCTTCGCAATGGGAACAATGTCGGTCACGTTCGGGCTGAGTTTCACAATCAGCGGGAGCGTTGTTGCGCCACGCACCGTCGAGGTCACGGCTGCCGCGGAGACCGAATCCGTACCGAACTCAAGACCTCCGTGTTCAACGTTAGGGCAACTGATGTTCAACTCGATCGCCGCCACCCCTGGCACGTGTTGGAGACGACGGGCCACCGTGACGTACTCCTCGGTTGTGTGACCGGCGATGTTCACGATCACCGGCACCTTCCACCGGGCCCACAGCGGCGCTTTCTCCCGTATCGCCGCATCGACGCCGATATTCTCCAGGCCAATGGAGTTGAGCAGTCCGGAAGCCGTCTCCCAGAGACGCGGTTGCGGGTTGCCCTCCCACGGGGTTGCGGTGATGCCCTTGGTCACAATGGCGCCCAGGCGTTCGACGTCCACCAGATCACCGTATTCCGTGCCGTATCCGAATGTACCGGATGCGGGCATGACCGGGTTCAGCAGTCGCAATCCCGGTTGGCGGCCGGGCGTCAGATCTACAGCAAGACATGGTGCGGTCTCCATAGTGGTGGAATTATGGCAATCACTCAGTCACTAAGCAACACAGCACGTGCGCCCGGTGCTACAATGGCGCCCCATGGGGACCGTTGCCTGTCTCTTCAGGCCGATGGCCGAGGCCGACATCCCGCAGGTCTATGCCATCGACCACGAAGCCTTCCCCGCCGAGTCGCTCTTCCGTCCCTACTCCAGCTACGGTCGTGAATTGCAGAACGCCATGGCGCACTACGTCGTCGGCTGCGTGCCCTGCAACCGGCGCACGAAAGAGCTCAAACGGGCCTGGGCTCGCCGTCTCCTCGCCGCGTTGCATGATGCGTCGGGTCAGCATGCCATGCCTGCCGAACTGCTGGTTGGCTTCGCGGGCTTCTGGATGATGCTCGACGAGGCTCACATCATTGCCATCGCTGTGCGAGACCCCTTCCGCGGCCAGGGCATAGGCCAGGGATTGCTGCTCTCCGTCGTCGATATGGCGGCCAAATTGCAGGCCGATGTCGTGACGCTTGAGGTTCGCGAAAGCAACCATGTGGCGCGTGAGATGTACCTCAAGTTCGGTTTCCGGGTGGTTGGGGACAGACCGCGCTACTACTCGGACAATCAGGAGACTGCCGTCCTCATGAGTCTGGAGAGGCTGCAGTCACACGAGACGCAGGCGCAACTCGCCCGCCTGAGAAGCGAGCTTCTCTGCCGAGAATGCCTCGCCCAGCCCATCACTGTTCCGGACGAGATACTGGCGGAAACGCTTGACTAGCGGTACTTGTCCAGGGTGTCCTGGAAGGCTTGAACTACCTGCTCCAGCTGCTCGCGACTGGCCGCAAACGTCGAGAGTTCGAGCGCTTTGGTCTGACCGGGCTTGATGCCCCAGATGCCGCGTGTCTCCATCTCCTTGTAGAGATAGTAGCCCCGCTCCCTCACTCGCTGCGAGATGTCGTACAGGGCAGTGGTCTCAAACACCATCAGGTCGTGTCGATGTGGTTTCTCACCGAGCTGTCGAAAACCGAGTGACTCCATGGCCGTGGAGAACCACTGCGCTTTGGCCACCTGTTCATCCCAGTGATTCACTCTCTCGACCACGGCCGGGAACGAGGCCATCAACGTGGCCAGGGTCACGCCACGAATCGTGCAGCCGAGGCATTCAATCTCCTTCGTCTTGTGCAGGGCCGAGCGGCGCAGCACCATGTCCTGCCACTTCGCCCTCATGCCCAGGACACCTGATGGACCGGCGGCAGCCATACTCTTATGACCGCTGCCGATGATGAAATCGGCGTGCAGCGCAGACATCTTCACCGGCATGCGGCCCACCGCGTAGGCGCCGTTTATGACGTACGGCACCTCGTGCTGCGCGCAGATCTCACCGAGACGGGCGGCATCAGCCAGGTTCCCGAACCGGCCATCCGGATATGTCAGTATGACGAGACTCGGCCTGTGCTCACGGATGAGAGGCTCATACAACTCAACGTCGATGACGTAGCCAGGGTGGCCGGAGTTGGCCACCGGAATCAGCTCCACGCCAACCCGTTCCGCCGCCACAGCCGTGCTGTAGTGCCGGTTGCCATCAACCAGCACGGTGTCGCCCGGCTTCGCAAGCGAGTGAATGATCATGAACATGCCATCACGAGCGCCGTAGGTAAGGGTGGCGCTATCGCTGCCAAGAAACTCCGGAAGAAGCTCCGTGACGAACTGCCGTACAGGGGGGTTCGGGATATCAACGAGCCTGCCCTGACAGAAGTCGCAGATGGAATAGCCATCACCGAATTCAACCAGTGCGCTCCGTGCCGCCTCGGTCAGAATGCTCCCCGTCTGCAGCGGCATGACGTTGATCATGTCGCGGTGCGGGCGGCTGAGGGTCGTCAGCTTGTCAAGGTCAGCCTGCTGTGCCATCGCCTTCTCCAGACTGGTGGACAGGTTGAATGGTTATGGTCACAAACATCCCGCCACCGATTCCGATCTTTTTCTGCTGTCGCTCGATATGCTGTCTGACCGCATCAGGCAGTTCGAGATTCAAGTCAGACAGATGCCTGACCATCTTAACCTGATACTCCTGTGGTGCGGTCGCCTCCTCCGCCAGCGCTGCCGCAGCCAACGAGACCCCGCGCATATAGTTATAACCGGTGTAGACCTCGCATGCTTCCAGGGCGCTCACCACGGTGCCGTCTTTCACGCACAACTCATTGAAGCCCGCCGGTCCAACCAGCTTCTTGCCGGCCTCACGCTCGACCAGGTGGACCTCAACCCGGTTGTCCTTGAAAGCGATGAAATCGCAGGGAGCCATCTCATCCTTGTGTTTGCGGGCGCTGCCTTCAATAGCTCTGGCGATCTTCAACCCGCGTTCTGTCCTGGGCGCGGAGATGGGTGCAAGCGCCTCAGCGATGTCACGGTCGGAGAGGTCGACGATTGAGAACTGCGGAAAGACCAGCTTTCGGATGTCGTCAGCGCCATGGAGAATCATAGCCAGACGTTCCATACCCATGCCCGCGTTGAACACAGGATAGCGGATGTCGAAGTTCGCCAGCGCGACAGGCGAGTACATGCCGATATCAGCCACTTCAAGCCACTGGCCGCGGTACTTAACGAAGACCTCTTCCTCCAGCCCGGGCGTGTAGTACTTCGAGGTAGCAGTCTTCGTCTCGAAGCGCGTGTCCTCGAAGCCATAGTCCCGCAGGACATCGGATGTGATGGCGCGACCCGCCTCCAGCGACATCTCCGGGTCCATAATCACGATCGAGGCGGAGTGATGCACCCGGAGGTGGTGGGCGTCCTCACGCTGTTCGTTGCGATACCGCGGTCCAACCGCAAACAACGCGACGGGAAGCGTCGCCTTGTCCTGCAGCGCAGCGAGCGTGTGGAACCAGGTGGCAGTCATGTGGCTACGCAGCGTCTTGTCCGTGGAGATGGGCTTCAGATTGTACAACTCAGGAAACACGCGGTGAACGATCTCCGTAGCCTGCGTGTCCTCCAGGCCGAGACGCTTCATCAGTACCTCGATGAGGTCGTCAGCCTCGATGTCGCCGCGTTTGTAGGAGCGCAGGATGCCCCCAAGCTCATCTACGTTAACCGCATGTCCGACTATCTTCTCGATCTGTGCGATGCGTTGTGCGCTGACTCCGATCTCCGGCCTCGGCAACTGCGCCAGGTAGAAGGCGCGGTCCAGAATGACAAGGGCCTCGGGGCCGTACTGACGGGTGACGTCGGCATCAGGCAGTATCGTCAGATTCTCCGCTTCATCGAAACCGCGAGCCAGCAGTATCTCGCGAGACCGCTGCATCAGGTCCCGCAACGGATGTGGGCGCCCCTTGGATGGCAGCCGAATCGTCGTGTTGCGCGGGACCATGTCAGCGGTCGCCAGCCAGGTCGCGACGAAGTCCGCCTTCGAGTTCTTGCGGATAGATGAGATGTCAAATACTGCCATTGATGCGTGCTCCCTCTAGTGCGCAGCATTGTAACAGATACTCACGAACAAGAAGGAGGGCGGCATGAACTGCCGCATCCTTGTTCGCGTTCCGTGAACCATTGAAGACATGCCGAAAGGCGCGGACGTCACCCGGAGTGGCGAGACCGAGATAGAATAGTCCAACCGGCTTGGCCGCGCTGCCCCCACCAGGACCCGCGATTCCAGTGTCTGCGATGCAGATGGTAGCAGTGAGTGCCTTCCTTCCTCCAGCCGCCATTTCGCACGCCACCTCGTGGCTCACCGCTCCATGGCGCCTGAGGGTCGATCGCCTCACATTGAGGAGATGGTTCTTCGCCTCATTGCTGTATGCCACGACGCCACCAAGGAAATAGGCGGAGGCGCCTGCCACGTCTGTGAGACGGTCGGCAATCCGCCCGGCTGTGGCCGACTCGGCGGTCGCGATGGTGACAAACCCGTGACCGCTTTCTTGCAGTCGCGACTGCAGTTCGGCGATCTCGGCGGGCAGGTTCTCATCCATGAATGTGTCCACGAGCCGGCACTGACCCATTGTAGCCCGCATTACCAGGAAACGTAAGTGCGCGGAACGGAGGAATCACTTCGTCCCGGACTTAGACAACCGGTGTGGACTACGGAAACCGAGCGGGGCATACTGCGCTGCATGGAGAGGGACAAAGAAATAGGAACCCCCTGGCAACGGCATATTTTCCCGGAGAGTTGCCCCTCGAGTATCGTCTGCGCTGGAGCGTTTCACTTCCGTGTTCGGGATGGGAACGGGTGGGTCCGCTCCGCTCCAGTCACCAAAGGGTTCCTACTGCGGCGTAGTATACACCATGCTTGAGGACCGCACAAGTGGAAGCAGCAACAGTGGAAGAACCGACACCCAGTGAATGCCGGTCCGGTTATTTCGTCGGCTGCAGTGGCTGGCACTATCCTGATTGGCGAGGCATCTTCTATCCTCCGGGCATGCCGGCCTCTCGATGGCTCTCGTACTACAGTCAGACGTTCAACACGGTCGAGATTAACACCAGCTTCTACAGTCTGCCAAAGGCCTCCACTGTCGACACCTGGCGAAACTCCGTGAGCGGAGCATTCCTCTTCGCAGTGAAAGGCAGTCGATTCATCACGCACGTCAAGCGGCTCGCCGTCGACGGCGCGACGATTGAGAAGTTTACGACGCAGGTATCAGGCCTTAACGACAGACTCGGGCCGGTGCTCTGGCAATTGCCGCCGTCACTGCATCGCGATGCAGCGCGCCTGGAATCGTTTCTCTCGCGACTCCCTGCACAGGTGCGACATGTTGTGGAGTTCCGGCACGAGTCATGGTGGTATGAGGAAACGTATGACCTGCTGCGCGCACACCGTGCCGCGATCTGCCTCATCGACAGTCCCGTGTTCCGGTCGCCGCTGGTGAGGACCACGGATCTCGTCTACATCAGATTTCACGGCGCCAGCCAGATGTACAGCGGACCGTATCCGGCTACAAGGCTGCGGCAGTGGGCCACCAACCTCCGCGGCATCGCTGATGCGGGAACCAGTCTCTTTGCTTACTTCAACAACGACGTCGGCGGCCACGCCATCAACGACGCTCTCCAGTTTCGAGAGCTGCTAGCCGCTCCTTAAGCGCACGCGCCACCGGGAGTGGGATTCGTCCTGTCTCGGAGATATGGCTGGCAGTCGCCGCCCTCAGCGCCTCCAGCGTGCCGAAGGCAAACAGCAGGGTACGCCTGCGTCGCGGACCGATGCCGAGAACCGATTCCAGCACTGAGGCCAGCCCGGCCGTGGTCCGCAACTGCCGATGGTAGGATACCGCGTAACGATGCGCCTCATCTCGCACCGCCTGCAGGAGCAGTAGTCCCTGACACCCTGAGGCAAGACTTGCCGGCGTACGTGAACCTTCCACATAGACCAGCTCGAACTCCTTCGCCAGGCTGACCATCGGAATCTCCAGCGTGCCAGACTCGGCGCGGGCGGCGAGCGCCGCAGCGAGTTGTCCGCGTCCGCCGTCGATCAGTATCAGCGACGGAACAGCGCTCCAGCGACGGCCCGTCCCTTGATTGTTACCTGCCAGCCGGGTCAGCCTGCGGCGAAGCACCTCGTGCAGCATCGCATAGTCGTCCTGTCCCGTGACGCCGCGAATTCTGAAGCGGCGATATTCAGAGGGGCGTGGAATCCCGTCCTCAAAGACCACCATACTGCCCACCGGCATAGCCCCCTGGATGGTGGAGATATCGAAGCCTTCGATGCGACGTGGCACGGATGGCAGAGCAAGAACCTGCTTGAGCTCCGCCAGCGCATCCTCTCTCGAGCCGTGCCCTCCACTCGTGAAACGCGTCGCGGCGAGCTGCCTGGCGACACCGTCGGCGAGGTTGTTAACAAGTTGTCTCTTCACACCGGAACGTGGCGACAGCAGCGTGACCGGCCTTCCGCGACGCCCCGACAACCAGGTTGCGATCAGCCTCGCATCAGAGACCGGATGCTGCAACATGACCAGCGGCGGGGTGCTGGCGGCGGTCGAATAGAAGTCAAGTACAAAGCTGCGCAGCACTTCTTGAGGCGCGAGCTCCGCGGCATTTGTCAGGGGAAACACCTGGCGCTCCCGTACTCTGCCCTCCCTCACCGAAAGTACGCCGACGAGCGCGGAGGCGCCGTCCTGGGCCAGCGCCAGGATATCCTGATCGCCTCGGAGCGCAGTCACTGCAGCATACTGCTCCGTCACCAGCTCGACGGCCCTGATTCTATCCCGCACTACTGCGGCGCGTTCGAAATCGAGGGCGGCAGCGGCCTGCTTCATCTCCTGGGTCAGCGAATCAAGCACATCTTTGTGACGCCCCTGCAGAAACATGATGATGCGGTCAATAGTCTGGCGGTATTCCTCCCGGGTCACGGCGCCAACGCAGGGGCCGGGACACAGCCCCATGTCCTTGTTGAGACAGGCACGCTTGCGGTCAAGCGGCAACGGGCCGGTGCATTCGCGGAAGCGAAACATCTTGCGTATCGTTCGCAGTGTCTGCCGCATCGAGCGGGCGCTGGCGTATGGTCCAAAGTACTCCGCTCCATCGTCAAGCCTTCTGCGGGTTACCGCGATCCAGGGCCAATCCTGCGCCAGATCGATCTTCAGATAGGGGAAGCTCTTATCGTCTTTCAGCCGCGCGTTGTACTGCGGTCTGTACCTTCGAATCAGATCCGCTTCCAGCACCAGCGCTTCCTGCTCGTTGCCGGCAAGCACGTACTCCACATCGGCCACCTGCTCAATCAGGCGGAGAACTTTAGTACTCAGGCCTGACTTGGAGCCGAAATAGCTTCGTACCCGGCTGCGGAGGTTGGCCGCCTTGCCCACGTAGATGACGCAGCCAGTTACATCCCGGAACAGATACACACCCGGTGAACCAGGCGCAAGGTCGACCTTCTGCCGTACGTATTCAGCTACCATGTAGTTCGATTCTAACAAGGTCCCTCCATGGCAGCAAAAGCAGATGCCCTGTGCTACAATGAGAACCCCATGAAGCAGGAGATTGCTGCTTTCCTCGAACACATCGTTCAATCGCGTGGCGCGTCCCAGAATACGGTGTCGGCGTACCACAACGATCTGACGCAACTGGCCGAGTTCCTCGAGTTGGAACAGGCAAAGGGGATACTCTCCTCGCGTGAGGAACTGCTGCTCGCCTACCTGGTGCACCTCAAGGGGAAGGGTTACTCGCCGGCAACTTCTGCACGGAAGGTCGCTTCGGCACGGTCGTTCTTCAAGTACCTGGTCGACAGCGGCAAGCTCAAGGAGAACCCGATTCGTAACTTGATGAGCCCGCCCGTCAACAAGAAGGCGCCGCGGGTGCTCAGTCCGAGTGAGTATGCCAGCCTGTTGGCGGTGCCACAAGCGTTGTCCACGCCCGAGGCGCGCCGGGATGTGGTCATGCTGGAGTTGCTCTACGCCACCGGGCTGCGTGCCAGCGAGGTCGTGTCCATCCAGATGAACGACGTCGATCTCGAGCACGCGACCCTGATGTGCCGGCACGGCAAGTCACAGCGGCAGATACATCTCTCAGCTGAGATATGCCACCTGGTGCGCGACTACATCGACAACGCCCGGCTTGATCTGCTCTACAACGAGCGAGAGACCGCACTGTTTCTGAATCGGCGCGGACACCAGCTCACCCGCCAGGGTTTCTGGCAGATTGTGAAAAACTACGCCACAAGAGCGGGCCTTGGCGACCGGGTCACTCCGCACACGCTGCGGCACACTTTTGCGGTGCGCAAAGTGCAGAGCGGAGCTGATCTGCGCTCCCTGCAGCAGGCTCTTGGTCACGCGTATATCTCAAGCACACGTGTGTATAAGCAACCTCTGTCTACGGTGAAGTGAACGATATGAGAAAGAAGCAACGCCGCAAGCAAACTCCCCGTCGATTCGAGTCAACAGCGTCGGCCACGTCGGGTGCTGGTGGCGGCGGTGCCGCAGCAGTGAGAATTGAGACTCGCCAGTCCCCTCCGGTTGCGGTGCGGGCCCGCCCCGCTGCATCGTGGAGCGAGTTCAGCAGCCAGTACGCCCATGTTACGGGCGAGTTGAAACAGATTGGTATCCTTGCCGGGTCGTTTCTGCTTGTGCTCGTGATTCTCGCCGCCGTTCTCAACTAGCCCTCGCGTGATTGGATGCCCCGTGAGACTCGAGGAAGCCAAAGCGCGACTATTCAGGCAACTCGCGTGGGAGATTCGAGACCAGCGCGTCGTTGAGGCGATGCGCCGGGTGCCTCGCGAGCACTTCGTGCCCGAAGCGCAACTCGACTTCGCCTACGATGATCGTCCTCTGAGCATCGGATACGGCCAGACGATCTCGCAACCTTACATCGTCGCGTTGATGCTGCAGGCCCTCGAACTGCAGGAGACCGACAAAGTGCTCGAGGTCGGCGCCGGCAGTGGCTACGTTACCGCCATACTCGCCGAACTCGCCGAGACGGTGGTTGGCGTGGAGATCGTGCCGGAACTGGCAGACTACGCGGCGGCCACCGTTGCGGAACTCGGCTACACGAATGTCCAGATTCAGCTTGTGTCCCGATCTGCGCTGGGCTATCTGCCTGGGGCGCCGTATGATGCCATTCTCGTTTCGGCGGGAGCTCCGTCCATTCCACAATTGTTGCTGGGGCAGTTGAAATGGGGAGGACGGCTTGTCATTCCCGTCGGCTCTCGCTGGCAGCAGGATCTCTTGAAGATCACGCGGCAACCCGAAGGAGACATTGTGGAGAACCTGGGCGCCTGCTACTTCGTACCCCTCCTGGGCGATGACGCGTGGAAGAGCTAGCTGTTGAGGAGAAGTGCCCCCAAGGGGATTCGAACCCCTGATCTCCAGCTTGAAAGGCTGGCGTCCTTGGCCTCTAGACGATGAGGGCGCGAAACAGCATCACGGAAAGACAGGCAGCGACTCGAGCCCGGCAGTCTCCTCCAACCCCAGCATGAGATTCATGTTCTGCACGGCCTCACCCGCCCCGCCTTTGACAAGGTTATCAATTGCGCTCAACACCAGCAAACGTCCCGTCCGCTGATCATACGCCGGAAACACATGGCAGTAGTTGCTGCCCCAGACGTGTTTGGTGGCCGGTGGGGCATCGACAACTTTGACAAACGCTGCTGTCCGGTAGTACTCCCGGTAGATCTCACGTATCGTGCGGTCCGGATACCCGCCTCCTTGCAGCGCGCCGAGATCCACCCGCGCATAGCATGAGCTGAGGATTCCGCGGCTCATCGGCACCAGGTGCGGTAGAAAGAGCAATGCGTTGACCCGTTCATCCAGCGCACGGCATTCCTGCAGTATCTCAGGCATGTGACGATGCCCCGAGACAGCGTAGGCGGCAACGCTCTCATTGCATTCGGCATAGTGAGTCGTAAGCGTCAGGCTCCGGCCTGCCCCGGAGACTCCCGACTTGCTGTCAACAATTATGTCCCCTTCGATAATGCCCGCGGCGAGCGCCGGAGCCAGTGCAAGCAGCGCACCGGTGGGATAGCAGCCCGGATTCGCCACCAGGGCGGCTGTGGCGATACTGCTGTGGTATACCTCAGTCAGCCCGTATACCGCACTCTTCAGCAGGTCGGGGTATGGGTGCTCAACCTGGTACCACTTCTGATACTCGCCGGCATCTTTCAGCCTGAAGTCCGCGCTCGCGTCGACAACGCGGACACCGCGTTCAAGCAATGGACCGCAGGCCTCGGCACTCGCCTTGTGCGGCATCGCCGAAAAGACCACGTCCACCTCGACATCCAGGTCCGGTGCTATGGTCATATCAACGCTCTGGAAATGTGGAAAGACCTCCGCCAGGCGTTTTCCCGCGGCGCTCCTGCCGGTGACGCAGACCACCTCGACTGCCGGGTGACGGAACAGAATGCGGGCGATGTCCGCGCCGATGTATCCCGTGACGTTGATGATGCCGACCCGAATACGCGTCATGACTGAGGGGCGATTATACAACATCACGGCTGTTGCGGTCCTGCAGCTGAGGGAGGGGGTATTGGCGTACAGCTTTGACGCGGATGGGCCCTTTGCGATACATTACACCCTTCATTTCCGAAGGGAGGCGCACTATACATGGCTGGAATCTACTTCGTCGATGTCACTAACCGGGACGGCGTTCAGACGGCCCGACTCGGCCTCTCGAAGCTGCAGAAGACCATGATCAACCGCTATCTGAATAAGCTGGGCGTGTTCCAGTCGGAGGCCGGGTTCCCCACCACCAAGCACGAAACCCTGTACCTCCAGGCCAATCTGGAGCATCAGGAGAACGGCCACATGCGGCCGCTTCGGCTTTCGGGATGGCTGCGGGCCACCGCCGATGACGTGAATCTCGCCTTCGACATGGTGCCGAAGTTGAAGCACCTCAACCTCTCAATCTCCACCAGCGAGCAGATGATCAACGGCAAGTGGGGCGGCAAGGTGAACGCTGACGACGTCATCAACGGCATGGTTAAGGCGCTCCATACCGCCCGGTCGCGCGGCGCTGAGACCATCGGCATTAACGCAGAGGATGCATCGCGTACCAGCATGGATGTGCTCATCCGTTTCGCGCGTGCGGCCAAGGAACATGGCGCAGACCGCGTACGGTATTGCGATACCCTCGGCTACGACAATCCATTCTCCATTTATGACACCTTGAAGACGCTGGCTGAAGCTATCGAAATGCCTATCGAAGTCCACTGTCACGGCGACCTCGGCATGGCGGTAGCCAACTCCCTTGCCGGGGCCAAAGCAGTCCTTGATGCCGGCCAGGACGTGTACATCAACACCACTATTAACGGCATCGGCGAGCGCGCCGGCAACGCCGACCTTGTCGCTACGGTGCTGGCGGTCACCAGGTCGAAGGGCTTCGGTACGAAGTATCAGCTTGGACGCCCCATCGACCTCAAGAAGGCGTGGCGCATCGCGCAGTATGCCAGCTATGCCTTTGGCGTTCCGATTCCAATCAACCAGCCGGGCGTCGGCTCCAACGCCTTTGCACATGCCTCTGGTATCCACGCCGACGGCGTGCTCAAGGATCCGGAGAACTACGAGCTGTATAGCTACGAGGACCTTGGCCGGGGCGAGCCCGAAATGGTGGAGACCGGACGCGAGATCTGCTCTGGCGAATACGGCGGCCTGTCCGGCTTCCGGCATATCATGGGCCGTATGGCGGTTACGTTCGAGGACGCCGAAGATGCCCGCCGCAAAGTCGAGCTGGTCCGGTACGCCAACGTCCTGGCGCAGAAGCCCCTGGTTACGGACGAACTGAAATTCATCTGTCGCTATCCTGACATCGCGCGCAAGCTGATGACGCTGATTCCCGAATAGCTCCGCCCCTTGACATAGACCGGCAGCCGTAACGATAATAGCCACAGCCAAGAGCGGGCGTAACTCAGCGGTAGAGTTCCTGCTTCCCAAGCAGGCTGTCGCGGGTTCGAATCCCGTCGCCCGCTCCATTCCTTTGCTCGCAATCCCGGTCATTAGCCGTACAGGAATGGACACCCACCCGGGCGGCCCCTCCCTGCTATCGGTCCATGTTGTTGGCCATCTTCCCGGGCTGCGAGCGACTACGCAGTGGGAGTTGTAGCACTCATGACAACATGTCTTCGGTCCAGGCGAATCATTGCGTTGCTGCTCGCGGGGATACTGACCATCCTCCCGGCTGTCTCCTGTGGCCCCGTTGGAGAACTGCTTGCCCCTGGCAACGAGACGCAACCCGCCAGTCAGGCTGGCTCTCCCTCGCCCCGGCCCCCACGTCCAAGCGGCACTATCGCTGTAGGGCCAACCACGGTGGTTGCATCACAGGTGCTGGGACAAGACGGCGGCAGCATCACGGTGAGTAACCCCGGAGCGCCCCTCGACGGACTGACCCTGAACGTGCCCCAGGGCGCCTACTCGACTTCATTTCAGGTGAATGTGTCGTTTGCACCTGTTTCCGGCCATTCATTCGGCGAGCACTTCAATCCGGCCACACCGCTCATAAGCATCGAAAACGGCGGTCAATTTGCGGCAGAGTTCATGACCCTGACAATACCCGTCGATATCCCTGACGACCACTTCGCCATGGCCTTCTACTACGATGACGAGACGGGGACCCTTGAGGGCATCCCCTCATCGACACAGGACAGCGGTTCAATCACCGTCGTCACGCGCCACTTCAGCAAGCTGCTGGTGAGCATTATTAAGAACGACGTCCTCGGCGACCTGCTCAAGAAGGGAATCGACTCGGGATTCCGTCCAGGAGCTGATGATTGGCAGTTCACCAATTACGGGTCATACATTGCCCCCGGCGGCCATTGTGCCGGTCAGTCGGTCAGTGCGATGTGGTACTACTGCGAGAAGCCGGACGGCGAGGATCCGTTCTTGTGGAATCTGTACGATAACAACGGAGACGAGCCCGCCACTCCCGATATGTGGGAGGACGATTCGCGTGGCTACCGGTTGGCATCTACGGTGCAACACGACATCAACTGGGGCAAGTTCGAGGTTGATTTCCAGCGCCAGTTGCGCGGAACGCATGACGAGTACCATTTCAAAGCATTCGCCTATGCAATTCTGCTGACGGGTGAGCCACAGTACGTCGGGATATCCAGTACGGCTGGAGGCGGCCATGCCATGATCGCGTACCGGGCGGACAGCAAGGGCATCGACATCGCCGATCCAAACTACCCCGGCAAGACGGATCGTAGAATCCTCTACAAGGACGGCCGGTTCACGCCCTACAACTCCGGCGCCAACGCGGATGAGATCGCGGCCGGGAACGGGAAGGCGTATGACCTCATCGGCTACATGGCGAAGACGGCGATTGTCGACTGGTCGCTGCTGTCCAGTCGCTGGGCGGAGTTTAAGGACGGCACCATCGGCAACGACCGGTTCCCCGCGTATGAGATCACCACACTTGACGCTGAGGCCCGGGAAGTGCCGCTGGTGGATGGCCATGAGGCCGAATCAGACAAGCTCAGAATCAAGGTTCAGTCCACTGCCACGGCCCTCGGCACCAGGGTCTTGCGCAATGGGACGCGTCTTCCCTCGGACGAAGGCGGGTTCTATGAGCTTGTCGAGGGCAACAACCGGCTCGGCATCGACGTGTGGGGTGAAGTGGGCAGCGGCGCGCAGGCTTCGTGGGAGTACATCGATTTTCAGTACATCGACGTCTGGTACGGCCCCAAGGAGACCACCGGCTGCAAGGGATGGGTCCTCGAGTCCGTGACTCCTGACTGGGCGCCCAAGGAGAAGAAGTGGGGCGACCAGTATGAGA
>CAYNXN010000002.1:0-30105 GCA_964401175.1 uncultured Dehalococcoidales bacterium
GAGCGTCTCCTGCCTGATGTAGTCCGCGAAAGCCTCAAAGACCTGCTCCAACTCAGGGCTGCCGCTGTAGCACACCAGGATGTGATCCGATATCTCGAAATCGGCCGCGCGCCGCATCATCTGCAGCCTGCGTACCAGTTCACGGGCGGCGCCCTCACCACGCAGGTCATCCGACATCTCGGTTACCACTGCGACGCCGTAGCGCTCGTCACTGGCAAGTTCGTGCGCCAGCGTGAGACCGGGAAACTCGCTGATAACCTCGACGTCTTTGACGTTCAACTCGTCACGCAGATGTTCGGAGAGCGCGGCCACCCCACTGGCCTCAGCAGCATCCGGCACAACCACAACCGCGCGCGCCAGAGGTTGGCGCACCTTGATGCCGGCCTTAGCCCGGGCGGCGCGTCCGAGGCTGGCGAGGTTCATCACCAGTTCCATGTGACTGTTGAGCGTCGCATCGACCTCGCCACCAGCGGCTTCAGGGTAGTCCGTCAAGTGCACGCTCTCGACGGCGTCGGGATCGACGGACCGAACGAGATTCTGATACATCTCCTCCGTCACAAACGGGGTGACAGGAGCAAGCAGTCGAATCGTGGTCGTAAGGCAGCGATACAGAGTCTCATGTGCAGCGAGCTTGTCGTCATCGCTCTCGCTCTTCCAGAAGCGTCGGCGACTGCGCCGTACGTACCAGTTCGACAGGAGGTCGATGAACGTCTCGATGCGCCGGATAGCCTGTGTGAAGTTGTATCCGTCCATCGCACGAGTAACATCGAGCACCAGTTGGTTCAACTCGGAGATGATCCAGCGGTCCAGTTCGGCACAGGCGGCAACGCTCCGGCGGCCTGGCACGAAGCCATCGATATTGGCGTAGAGGACGAAGAAGGAATATGTGTTCCACAGCGTCAGCAGATGGCGACGCATCGTCTCGGACAATCCCTGCTGGGAGAACCGATGCGTGTTCTCCGGCGGAACCGAGGACAGCATGTACCAGCGAAGCGCGTCCGCACCAAACTCATCGATAACGGCCCACGGATCGACGATATTCCCCTTGGACTTGCTCATCTTCTCGCCGTTGGCGTCGACAACGTGGCCGAGGCAATGCACGTTTCGGAAGCATGGCCCATCGAACACTACAGTGGACAAAGCGTGCAGGCTGTAGAACCAGCCTCGGGTCTGATCGATGGCCTCGGTGATGTAGTCAACGGGGAAATGCTTCGCAAACGTCTCCTGGTTCTCGAACGGATAGTGCCACTGTGCCCAGGTCATCGCGCCTGAATCGAACCAGCAATCGAGCACCTCGGGCGCACGCTTCATGCTGCCGCCGCACCTGGAACAGGAGAAGACCACGTCATCAACATAAGGCCGGTGCAGTTCAATGCCCTCATGGTAGCCCGACACGTCGGGTTTCCCGGCAAGCTCGGCTCTGCTGCCGATACACTCGGAGTTGCCACAATCAGGGCACTCCCATACCGGCAACGGTGTCCCCCAGTACCGCTCACGCGACACCGCCCAGTCGACGTTGTTCTCCAACCAGTCTCCGAAGCGACCGTACTTGATGTACTCGGGGAACCAGGTGATCTCGAGATTGCCGGAGATGAGTCGGTCCTTCTTCGCGGTCGTCTTGATGTACCATGACCTCTTGACGTAGTACAGCAGCGGCGTGGAGCAGCGCCAGCAGAACGGATACGTGTGGCGAATAGTCGTACTGCGGAACAACAGGCCACGCGCACGCAGGTCCTCAATGACCTCCGGATCGGCATCCTTGACGAACTTACCCGCAAACGAATAGGTGCCGGTTACCTTGCCGTCGAGGTCCACCTGTTGCACAAAATCCAGCTTCTCGCGCATACCAGCGTCGAAGTCAACCTCGCCGAAGGAAGGCGCCACATGCACGATTCCGGTGCCGTCATCCAGCGATACGAAGTCGGCTGCTATCACCGGATAATGAAGGGAATCAGGGCGCACCTGCGCGGAGAAGTCAGGCATGGAAAGGCGCTGAACGCCGTAATCATGCGGGTTGAACAGCGGCTCATAGCGCAGACCGGCGAGACCGTTGCCTTCAATGGTCCCGGCACGGTCATAGCCCGGGACTCTGACAGCCTCCACGCGCGCCGACGCCATAATGAGATACTCATCGCCGTTCGTCAGCACGTCGTACTGCGCGTCAGCAGCGACAGCCAGGGAGGTGTTCCCCGGAAGAGTCCATGGAGTAGTCGTCCATGCCAGGAGATAGACCGGACGCGCATCATCCTGTGCCCGGTCACGCAGTGCAGGCACAGAAGCGAGGGATGACGGGGTCAGCCGGAACTTTATGTACACAGAAGGGTCTTCCGTGTCGTCCTCGTAGCCAAGCGCGACCTCGTGCGAACTGAGAGACGTCCCACATCTGGGACAGTGGGGCGTGGTGCGGTAGCCGCGATAGATGAGCCCCTTGTCCCAGAGCTGTTTGATGGCCCACCAGCCGGACTCGATATAATCGTTCTTCAGCGTCACGTAGGGGTCATCCATGTCGATCCAGTGACCGACACGTTCGACAAGCGCCTCCCACTGCCGGATGTACTTGAAGACGCTTTCCTTGCAGCGTTCGTTGAAGGCGGCGACGCCATACTCCTCGATCTGCTTCTTGCTGGTCAGTCCGAGGCTGTGCTCCACCTCAAGCTCAACCGGCAGGCCATGAGTATCCCAGCCGGCACGGCGCGGTGCATAGAAACCACGCATCGTCTTATAGCGGCATGGTATGTCCTTGAAGAGGCGGGAGAGCACGTGGTGGATACCGGGACTGCCATTGGTCGTGGGCGGACCGTCGTTGAACGTGAACGTCGGTTGCCCTTCGCGGGCATCCAGGCTCTTCTGGAAGGTTGCATTCTCCTTCCAGAAACGCAGTACCTCGACCTCGATTTCCGGAAAGCGGGCCTTGGAATCAACGGCCTTGAACATCGCTACGTCCTCTTCGGATGAATGACCACTTTGCGTTCCAGATCCTCTCCGACGCTCTCCGTGTAGACATCGGGGTGGCCTGTCAGTGCGAGATGGACTACCCTCCGTTCATCTGGCGGCATCGGCTCCAGCGAGATGGGACGCTTGCGGTACCTCGCCTGATCAGCCATCTTGCGCGCCAGTTCCTGCAAGGCAACGTGTCGCCTCCGCTTGTAGCCGCACACGTCCACGGTCACGGCGGGCCATTCACCTTCGCGTGACGCTATCATGAGCCGCACCACATACTGCAGTGCGGCAAGGGTGAGACCACGACGACCGATCAGCACTCCAAGGTCATCGCCTTCGATGTTAAGCACCGCTGAGGTGGGGGTACGCTCGAAGACCACGTCGCCATCCAGATCCATAAGATCCAGCAGGCGCGCCACGATCTCAACTCCGCTTCGGGCGCCACCATCGGACAGAGACCCCGGCACTTCGTCCTGAACTCCATCCTCCGACTCAGTCTCGACCGGCTCGGCACGCCCCAGGTCGCGGATCTGCGAATCGTCATCGTCTTCGAAAACAGTGCCGTCCTCAGCCGCCAGATGCTCACGGCCGCGCTCGGCCGCCTCAGACATACCGTCGTTCATCAGGTCACCTCATCAGTTCAGGCATCGAACGGAGATGCGTCGCCTAGGTCGGTTTGGTCACCACGGGCGCGGCGGCGCCGCGCTTCAGATAGCCCCAACCACCGCCAACAACGTACTGGGTACCGATGCCGATAGCATTGGATATGAGCCAGAAAAGCGGCAGTCCACTGGGGAACATGATGGTGAACAGGCCGAACATGAGCGGCATCATCATGAGCATCATCTGATTTGTGGACGCCTGGCGGGGATCAGGAGACGGGGCGGTGGTCATTTTCTGTTGCACCCACATGGAACCGCCCACCAGAATGGCGAGAATCATGGTGGTATCAGGCTGACCGAGGTCCAGCCAGAGGAAGCTGCTGTTCACCGGCATCGCTCGCGCGATGGTATCGGAAGCGTACAGATGCTGCGCCATGTCAAGAAGATTCTCTGGAGTGGTGGCCAGAGTCTTCATGATGGACTGATACAGCGCGATCCAGACGGGAAACTGGATGAACATCGGCCACATACAGCCAACGGGATTGACCCCAGCCTCCTTGTAGAGCTTCATCGTCTCCTGCTGGAGCTTCTGCTTGTTCTTGGCGTACTTCTTCTGCAGCTCCTTCATCTTGGGCTGCATCTCCTGCATGGCCTTGGTTGACTTCGTCTGCTTGATGGTCACAGGCGTCAGGATGAGACGAACGACAAGAGTGAATATGATGATAGCCAGCCCGAATTCAACCGCCTCTGGCAGCGCTCCAGACAGAGCGATGAGGGCATTCATAGCCGGCCTGAGGATTACCACATTCCAGAGATTCGCCATTTACCTCGTCACTCCATCTTCAAGGAAAAGGAGTAGTCAACCGTTCTTGTGAGTGGGTTGATCGCGTGCAGCACATTGTCTTGACTGCGTGCGTACACAACCCCATCGAAATAACACATGCCGGCGATGACGGCGGCGTTACAGGTCGTGGCGCGCTCATTCGTAGGGTGGGGTACGCGCGCACCCAGACCGCTGCTCCGATTCACGACATGGACGTCACCCTTCTGTGTCACCACAACCAGATTATCCCCCGCAAGCACCGGAGCGGCGGCAACGGGATCACCGGCATCATACGCCGTCGTCCACACCTGCGTCCCACTCTGTGCGTCAAGAGCATACAGGCTCCCATCGAGGCTGGCCGCATACACCACACCGTCCAGCACCAGCGGCGCCGCCCAGAACCAGTTGCCAGCCTGGAAGCGCCAGGCCGGCGCGCCAGCCCCAAGGGGAATCGCGTTGAGGCTGCGATCGAACGAACCAACGTAGAGCACGCCATCCACCACATGAGGCGAGGAAACAAACCCGAATTCGCCCTCGAAGACCCACGGGAGAACCGCACCGGTGGCTCCGTCCAGCGAGTAGACGCGGCCTTCGAAAGTGCTCACATAGACGATGCCATCAGCCAGGGCAGGAGTCACCCACAGTTTGCCGTCGAGCGTCTCAGAGACCCACAGTTCGTCGCCGAACTCACGATCAAGCGCATACACGACGCCATGCGTCTTACTGCCTTCCTTGATGGAGCTGGACACATACACCGCGTCGTCCGTGACCGCAGGACCGCCGACCACGGGTCCGATCGACTTCTCGGTGCGAGGGAAAAGCCACTCACCGGCGCGCAACTGCGGGAACACCAGTTCCGAGGCGCGTGACGTAGCCTCAAGCATCACCACCTTTCCATCGTAGGTACCGATGCAAATGTGGCCGTCCACAACGACCGGAGTACCGTACAGCACCGAGGCCACCTGTGAGGTGCCACAGCCAAAACTGCCGCGTGTCTCCTTGGTGATTGCGTGGCTCCACTCGCCGAACGCAGGAAACGGAACATCGGCCTGTCTTGCCTCGGGGTCAAGTGCGACGATCCGCCCGTCGGACGTGCCGACCAGCAGCATCTCGCCATCCGTGACTATTCCGGCAAAACCCTGTGGCGGGGCCTGGCCTGCGCAGCCGGTAGATACAAGTGCCAGGGCAAGAATCAGTGTGGTAGCTGCAACGCTGTATCTCTTCATCGAAGCCTGCTTTGTGTAACCTCAGTGGAGCATCCCGGGACCGGATCGTACCGCGCCTCGGAGAACGGATGACACCGTGCAATCCGCTTCACGCCAAGCCACACGCCACGGACGAGGCCATATCGTTCAATCGCCTCCAGTGTATACTGCGAACACGTGGGCTGAAAGCGGCACCGATGTGGCGTAACTTCAGAGATGGTCCTCTGATACCACCGAATCACGGTTATGGCGCTCGACGCCATCCGGGCGACAAAGCAATCCCGCCTTGTCGAGAAGTCGCACCAACTCCCGCTCAACGTCCTGGTACTCTGCACTCTCAATGCCTGAGCGGGCTACCACCACTACATCCCATCCCCGCAGTATAGCCCGACTATTCACAATCTGTCGTATGCGCCGCTTCACGCGATTTCGTTCAACGGCGCCCCCCACCCTCTTCCCGACCACAAGGCCCAGTCGCGTACCGTCGAGGCCGTTGGGCAGTGCGCGCAATACAACTACGCCACTCGAATACGCCCGTCCCCGTCGGAACACAGCCGAGAAATCCTCGCGGCGAGCAAGAGACGGAAGTCTTCTGCTCATGCACCCATTAGACAGGTGTCAGTTTCTCGCGGCCCTTGAGCCGCCGTGACCTCAGGACGCGAACGCCGGCCTTGGTCGACATACGTGCCCGGAATCCCAGCTTGCGGGCGCGCGGAATTCTCTTTGGTTGATATGTGCGTTTCGGCATGTCACTCTCCTATGAGCCGGAAGGCCCAGGGGCGGTCCATCCCGTCTGCCAGATGTGGCTCGGTCCGTACGGCAGGAGAGCGAGGAATCTCGCGCGCTTGATTGCCTGCGAAAGACGTCGCTGGTGCTTGGAACACGCCCGCGACTTGTGCCGCGAGGCGATCTTGCCACCCCCCTGGATGTATCGCGCCAACAGGCCAGCGTCCTTGTAATCGATCTGTATGCGATCGGCACAGAAGGGACACACCCGTGGCCTGTTGCTTCGGAACTTTGATCGTCGCCGGGTACCGGAGAATCGGAAATTCGCCATTCACTCACTCCTCAATTCTGGTCGAACGCAATATCCTCGGGGAAGATGTCTCCCTCATCGGGAAGCGATGCCGACCCCGAGGGCCTGCCAAGGAATACCACATTGTTAGACGTAACCTCGAGACTGGTCCGCGTCTGCCCGTCTTGTCCCTGCCACTCGCGGGCATGCAGCCGACCCTCGACGTACACTTGCTGCCCCTTCTTCAAGTACTGGTTGCACTGCTCCGCCTGCCGTCCCCACACCGTCACGCGAAACCAGTCGGTCTCTTCACGAGCCTCGCCTTTCGATGTGGTGTAGCGGTGAGTGGTCGCCAGCCTGAAAGAGGTCACCGACTTGCCATCAGGCGTATACCGCATCTCGGGATCAGCGCCAAGATGGCCGATCAGAATGACCTTGTTCAGAGTAGCCAAGAGCTACTTGCTCCTCTTCACAACAAGGTAGCGGAGCACGTCAACATCGCTCTCGAGCACATCCCGTATCTCTCGTATATACGTCGGCTCGAGCTTGAACCGCATCAGCGTGTAGTTCCCCTCGACGTACTTCTTGATGGGGTACGCCAGACGCTTCTTGCCCCAGCGCTGGGTCTCGTCGACAACACCCTCTCGACCTGCGATGAGCTGGCTCACACCATCTATCTTTGCCGCGACGGTCTCGTCGTTTGCCTCAGGATTCACGATAGCCACAAGTTCATAGTCGCACATGGCGCCCATTATAGCATGTCAGTAGCCCGCGCGTAACCGCAGCGCAAGCTGTTGGGGCAGCTTCCGTCGCAGCATCTCCGTCACCGTCGCTTCAACGTCGTACTCCACACGCTTGAACCGGATGGCCTGGCACGATTCGTCCAGAACCGCATACGATGCACGTGGATCTCCATCGCGAGGCTGACCGACCGACCCGGGGTTCAGCAGCAGACGGCCACGGAGCTGCACACCACCGTCATCTTCCAGTTCAACAACGTCTCGTGATGAAGCCGCCGTCAGGCTGAAGACGGCAGGCCGATGCGTGTGTCCCACGATGCAATGTGGTTGAGCACACCACGTCGCAAGGTCCAGCGTCTGGGCAGACGAGTAGACGTACTCCCACACCGGATCACGCGGAGAGCCATGCGCGAGGATGAACGGAGGCAACCGCACCAACCGAGGCAACCCGCGCAGGAACATCGTCGTCGACGTCGAAATCATGCGTTGCGTCCAGAGACATGCCATGGCGGCATCGGGGTTGAACCTGTCCAGGGCGACCTCTCCCACGGCTCCGAGGTCATGGTTGCCGACCACACCAACCAGCGGGTACTGGCGCAGGCACTCAACACATTCGTCCGGATGAGGTCCGTAGCCAACCAGGTCTCCGAGACACCATACAACGTCAAAGCCTCCGGAGCGTTGCGCGTCACGGATCACTGCCTGCAACGCCGCAAGATTGCCATGCACATCGGAAAGCACCAGACGTCTTTCCATCTTCGGCCACTATACCACGGAAACACGTAGCTTTGAGTCACTCGTGAGCGATGGTATAATCGCGTCGATGAACCTCTCATCTCTTGGCGAGTTCGGGTTGATAGGACTCATCAAGGATGCAGTGGACAGCATTCCGTCGGCTTCGTCCCCTGACAGCACCGGCCTGGTAATCGGCATCGGGGATGATACGGCCGCCTGGCGTGCCTCAGCGTTGCTGCAACTAGCCACCATCGACGCCCTGGTCGAAGACGTGCATTTCAGCTTCAAGTGGTGCACCTGGGAGGATCTCGGCTATAAGTCGCTCGCAGTGAACCTTAGTGACATCGCGGCCATGGCCGGCCAACCCCGCTATGCGCTGGTCGCGCTGTCATGTCCGGGCAGCGTTGAAGTCGAAGACATTATGGCCTACTACCGTGGCATGGCAAGTCTGGCGCAACAACACCGGGTCGCGATCGTCGGCGGCAACCTGACCTCCTCCCCGGTTGTGACATCCACCGTGACCGTCATCGGCGAGGCGGAGGCCGAACAGTTGATGACGCGCCATAGCGCACAACCTGGAGATGCCATAGCCGTAACGGGCACCCTCGGCGGAGCCGCGGCCGCGTTGAAACTGCTCGAGGGCGCGGAAAGTAGGGCTCAGGACTGCAGCACTGCGCTGCGTCAATCGCTCTTGCGGCCCACACCCAGGCTTGCCGAGGCACGAATCCTCGCGGCCGGCGGCATCCGTTGCGGCATCGACATCTCTGACGGCCTGCTGGGCGACCTCGGTCACATCTGTGAATCCAGCCATGTCTCGGCGACAGTGTACGGCGCCCGAGTACCTGTGTCCCGTCTGATTCCGGACCAAGAAGAACGACTGACGTTCGCACTGACCGGCGGCGAGGACTACGAACTGCTGTTCACTGGTGATATCGCCACCATCGAGCACACGGCACAATCGCTGCAATGCGGCGTGTCCATCATAGGCGAGATCAACAGCCGGAGCGAAAAGCCCGCCATCTCGGTGCTGGACGAGCGAGGCCGCCCGATTGCACCGAAACGCGCAGGATGGGGGCATTTCCAGGCATGAAACACCTGACGATCCACAGCGCGAGCGAGAACGAGACCACATCGTTCGGCGGTCTGATCGGCAAGCTCTCCGCACCCGGAGATGTGTTCCTGTTCTATGGCGAGCTGGGCTCCGGAAAGACCTGCCTCATACGCGGCATCGCCGCTGGACTCGAGGTCGCCGAGCATGCCTTCAGTCCATCATTCGTTCTTATTCGAGAGTATCGTGGTCGGCTGCCGCTGTACCACATGGACTTCTATCGTCTGGTCAGCACTGCCGAGGTCATGGACCTGGGCGTCGAGGATTACTTCTACGGCGATGGCGTATGCACAGTTGAGTGGGCCGACCGCGCCGAGGGGTTCTTGCCACCACAGCATCTGCGGATCGAGCTGACCTATGACACACGGCGCGCGAACGTGAGAGAGATTCGTATATCCGCTTCAGGTCTCCGATACGAGACACTGCTGGCGGACCTCAAGTCAGTGAAAGGGAGTGATGCCGCGTGGAAATAGTGCTTGATGCGGCTTCGGCTTCAGCCATGGTCGGGCTCTCTCAACACGGCTCGCTACTGTGGCGCAGTTCACTGCTGGAACCACGTGAGCACACCAGGCAGCTACTGCCTGCTCTGCTCGAGGGTCTTCAAGTCACGAACACGCGCTTCGAAGATCTCGAGCTTGTCATCTCCGCGCTCGGTCCCGGTCCGTTCAGCGGGCTCCGGGTCATCACTGCGGTCGCGAAGGGCCTGGCCGTTGGCGCCCGAGCCTGCCTCACCGGTCTATCGACTCTTGAGGCCGAGGCTGGCAGGTGTGAGCAACGCTCGTCACCGGTTCGCCCCGTGGTCGGCGCCGGCCGGTCCGGCTACCTGACCGCGCTCTACAGCTGGAATGGGACCGCGTGGTCACAGGCGAGCGACATCGTTCGCGTCGATGCATCGGAGCTCGCGCGCGTGGCGCATGACGGCGGCATCGTCTTTGAGGAGGTCAGCTTTCAAGCTGGCGGGGGTAGTGGCCTGGACCGGCGGGAGTGGGCAACCGCCAGCGTTGTGCGCAGCCGCATCGAATCACTGGCGCTCCTGGGATGGAACCGCTACCTCGCTGGCGACACCATCGCGGCCGCCAGTCTGCAACCTATCTATCTGCATCCACCACAGATCACCGTACCTCGTGAGAGGAGGCCATAGATGGAGTTACCTCACCTGCAACTGCCTTCCGATGATGCATCGTTTCACTACTGCTTCGGCTGTGGTGAGTTGAATCCAATCGGGTTGCATCTCAAGCCGGCGTACGACGGTGAACGCGTCACAGCAACGTTCACACCCGGGCGTGATCACCAGGGCTGGAACCAGGTGACCCACGGAGGCATCGTCTACAGCGTGCTGGACGAGATCACCGCGTACATGGTGCTGTGTGCCGGCTACAGCTTCGGCGTTACGGCGAAAAGCGTCGTACGATTCAAGCGCGTTACTCCGACTGGCATGCCACTCACGGCCACTGCCAGGGCAACCCGGGTCACTTCCCGGTTGATCGAGGTGCAGGGCAAGCTCTCGCTGACGGACGGCACGATTCTGGCTGAAGTGGACTCCATCTTCATCCCGGGTGAACGATACGGCAGAGCGTTCATCTGGGACATGGACGGCGTGCTCGTCGACTCGGCCGCACCGCACTATGAATCGTGGCGGCGGGTCTTCGCTTCACAGGGCTGCGATTACGGCGAGGACCAGTTCAGGTCCAATTTCGGCATGCGCGACGACCAGATCATCGAACTGGTTATGGGTAACCTGCCTGACAAACTGGTCGAGTCCATCGCCGAAGAGAAGGAACACATCTATCGCGATATTGTACGCAGCGGCGCCCGCATCTTTCCCGGCGTGCTGCCACTCCTGCGTGCGATGAGAAAGGGTCAGTTCCATATCGCGCTTGGCACCTCCGCCCCGATGGCGAACGTCAAGGCGGTATTGCCGCAGTTGGGACTCTCGGACTACTTCCCCGTCGCTGTGTGCGGTGAGGACGTCCGCAAGGGCAAGCCTGACCCGGAGATATACCTGCTCGCGGCCGAGCGACTCGGCGCTGACGCCGCTCAGTGCATCGTGTTTGAGGATTCGCCGCATGGCGTTGAGGCGGCCAAGAGGGCCGGAATGAAATGCGTCGCCATAACCAACACGCATCCTGCCCACTCGCTGCGCGGTGCAGACCGTGTCATCTCCTCTTGCGAGGAGATCGACCTTGTTCAACTATTACGATGGATCTAAGCGAAAGGAGCTACGACAGATATGGCGACTCAAGACAACATCCAGCGCACACTGGTTCTGGTCAAGCCGGATGCGATGCAGCGCGGTCTGGCCGGAGAGGTCATCTCTCGCTTTGAGCGGAAGGGACTCAGGATCGTGGCAGCTCGACTGCTGCAAGTGGACGAAGGGCTTGCCGGTCGCCACTACGAGGCTCACCGTGAGAAGCCGTTCTTCAACAGCCTGGTTGAGTTCATCACCGCCTGCCCCATCATCGCTGTCGTCCTCGAAGGGCGCAACGCGATCGATGTGGTGCGGCAGACCATGGGTCAGACGGACCCGGCCAAGGCGGCGCCGGGCACCATACGTGGCGACCTGGCGATGGACATACAGAACAACCTGGTTCACGGGTCGGATTCGCTTGAGAGTGCTCAACGGGAGATCGCGCTGTTCTTCAAAGAAGCAGAGGTGCTCAGCTACCGCAGAAGCGTCGATACGTGGTTGGGAGCCCAATAGGCTCGAACCTACTGGATGCGAACGACGGGAACGGCATCCTTCCACAGCTTTTCAAGCTGATAGAACTCCCTCTCAGCCGGGCCAAAGATGTGGACCACTACCGCGCCGAAGTCAGCAAGCAGCCACCCTGAGCCGACAGGCCCCTCTCGGTGCAGTGGCATTACACCACGCTGCTTCAGCGCGTCGAGGATGGCTTCCCAGATAGCGTTGAGTTGCCGTTCGCTGTCGCCAGTACAGATCACGAAGTAGTCGGCGAAGGAACAGGAGGTGCGCACGTCGAGAATTACGACATCGATCGCCTGCTTGTCAGAGGCGACGTCTGTGACGAGATGCGCGATTTCGGCCGGTTCCAGTAGCATACCTCCTGCGGCGCATTATAGCATCGCTCCGGCGCTGCATCGAAAACGAGAACGCGCCTCTCAATCCCACGTGACAGAATGGTGGCTGACGACCTGCACAGAAGTGAGTCCCGGTCTTCGGGGAAGGCAGCAGCCGCCCTGCAGTGACGCGCGTTTCTCGCGCTCACGTGCAGTTGCTATAATGGCAAGGTGCAAAACTTGACACCGCGTCGATGGCAAAGCAGTATCTACTACCTCATCCTCTTCGTTGCAGCCCTGGCTCTCCTCGTTCTCTTCATGCCTGAGCCCTCCGGACCCGAGAAGGTGGCTATCACGGATTTCGTTGCTCACGCCAAAGCAGGCCGGATAGACCAGGTATCTCAGAAGGACAACACGCTCACGGGTTATGCCAACGACAAGGCGGTCTACACCGCCGACTACTATGGGAGCACCAACGACCTGATATCCGTGCTTGCAGACAATGGCGTCAAGGTTGGAGACGAAGGCATTGCGCTTGAGGTCGTCGCATCCGGCCATGACTGGGCCCTCATCGCTATCCAGGTATTCCTGCCCATCGGCCTGCTGGCGGCGTTGTTCATCTTCTTCTTCCGCTCTGCCCGCGGTGCAGGCAACCAGGCGTTCAGCTTCGGCAAGAGCCGGGCGAGACTGAACTCCCCTGACCGGCCACAGATCACGTTCTCCGATGTCGCCGGCACCGAGGAGGCGAAAGAAGAGGTTGAAGAGGTTGTCGAGTTCCTCAAGTCGCCAGAGCGGTTCAGAGCCCTTGGCGGGCGCATCCCTCGCGGGGTGCTGCTGGTCGGCCCTCCGGGAACGGGCAAGACCCTGCTTGCCAAGGCCATCGCCGGCGAGGCACAGGTTCCGTTCTACTCCATCAGCGGCAGCGAGTTCGTCGAGATGTTCGTCGGCGTAGGAGCCGCCAGGGTGCGCGACTTGTTCGAGCAGGCGAAACGCAACTCCCCGTGCATCATATTCGTGGATGAGATCGATGCAGTGGGACGACACCGCGGCGCCGGCCTCGGTGGTGGACACGACGAACGAGAGCAGACTCTGAATCAGATACTGACCGAGATGGACGGCTTCGACACCAACGCCAAGGTCATTGTCGTTGCCGCTACCAATCGCCCGGACATCCTCGACCCGGCGTTGCTGCGTCCGGGCCGCTTCGACCGGCATATCGTCATCGACCTGCCCGACATCAAGGGTCGTCACGCCATTCTGAAGGTGCACACCAAGGACAAGCCGCTTGCTGAAGGCGTGAATCTCGAGGTGATTGCCAGAGAGACACCTGGATTCAGTGGCGCCGATCTCGCCAACCTCACCAATGAGGCGGCGTTGCTCGCCGCACGCAGAGGTCTGAACCAGATCGGTGCGTCCGAGCTTGAGGACGCGGCCGACCGCGTTACCATGGGACCGGAGCGAAAGAGCCGCGTCATCAGTCAAAGGGAGAAGGTTATTACCGCGTACCACGAGAGCGGACACGCCCTGGTGGCGCGAATGCTGCCAAACGCCGATCCAGTGCACAAGGTGTCAATCGTTGCACGCGGAGTTGCAGGCGGGTGGACCAAGTTCCTGCCAAGTGAAGACCGCCATCTGTGGTCTCGCTCCCAACTGAACGACCAGATCGCCACGCTCCTTGGTGGTCGTGCGGCGGAGGAGCTGCAATTCGGTGACATCACCACCGGCGCACAGAACGACCTTGACCGCGCCACAAAGCTGGCCCGCAAGATGGTCACTGAGTACGGCATGAGTGACAAGCTGGGACCTCGTACCTTCGGACAGCGGCAGGAGATGGTATTCCTCGGTAAGGAGATCAGCGAGCAACGGGACTACAGCGATCTCATCGCCCAGCAGATCGACGACGAGGTCCACAACCGAATCCAGCGGGCGTACGCCACGGCAAGGAAGGTACTCGAGGACAACTTCTCCGTACTGCAACGGCTGGCGATGTTGCTGATGGAGAAGGAGACGGTGGCCGAGGACGACATAGCCGGCCTGTTCGAGGCGCCGGTCGTCGAGAATGCGGCGGCGTAAGCCGGGCTATCGAGTTCCCGCTTGAGCGGTGCCCCTCCAACTGCGTCCCTGCTACTGCCCCAGGCGCGCGGTCTCCTCCGCAATGACGGAATCGTCCAGCTTCGTGAACAGAGGCGCAACCTCGCCGAGGGCCTGACCCGCAGACGGCCACACCACCCTCCACCCCTGCTGCTCGATCGTATCGCTGAATCCAAGCGAGCGGTGCAGCCTGGCAGAGCTGAAGGGAAGGTACGGGGCAAATGCCGTGCTGAGGACGGACAGCACGCACAGCACCGTGTACACCGCTTTCCCTGCGTTCTCGTGAGATTCCTTCACTGCTTTCCACGGCGCCTGCTCATCGAGGTACCGGTTTGCCTTCTGCGCCAACGCCATCAGCAGGCGAATGCCTTCCTTGAAGCTACAACGGCTCAATGCGTCGTGCACGGCTGCCAACGTCTTCTCCGTCTCATCCAGCAACTGAAGAGAAGCTGCATCCAGCTCTCCCCCTGGCGGCACAGCGCCCCCGAAGTGCCGGTGCGCGAACGTCACTACGCGATGCGCCAGGTTGCCGTAGGTGGCCACCAGTTCATCATTGTTGCGACTCACGAACTTGTCCCAGGAGAAGTCGCTGTCCTGAGTCTCCGGCATGGCAGCTGACAGGTAGTAACGGATGGGATCAGGGTCGTATCTCGTGAGATAGTCATCAACCCACACCGCCCAGTTACGACTGGTGGACAGCTTCTGCCCCTGGATGTTGAGGAACTCGTTGGAAGGCACATCGTAGGGCAGGTTCAGGCCACCATAGCCCATGAGCGTTGCCGGCCAACTGAGCGTGTGAAAGAAGATGTTATCTTTGCCGATGAAGTTGTAGATCCGGGCGTCCTGTTTCCAGAACCGTTCCCAGCGCGTCTCATCGCCCTGCAGCTTTGCCCACTCCTTCGTGGCAGAGAGATAGCCGATGACGGCCTCAAACCAGACATAGATGCGCTTTGCCTCGAAGCCTGGAACGGGGACAGGAATGCCCCAGTCAATATCCCGGGTGATTGCCCGGTCCCGCAGTCCCTCGTCCAAGAAGCGGCGTGTGGCGCCAATCACGTTCTGGCGCCAGTGGGTCATGCCACCGACGTAGGCCTGGAGCCTTTCCTGGAAGGCTGAGAGACGCAGAAAGAAATGCTCGGACCGCTCAAACCGGGGCGTCCCCTGGCACACAACACAGCGCGGTTGCGACAACTCGACGGGGTCGAGCGGTTTGCCGCAGGCCTCACACTCATCGCCACGCGCATTTGCCGAGCCACAATTGGGGCAGATACCCGATACGTAGCGGTCCGGCAGGAAACGATTGCACGAGGGACAATACGCCTGCAGCACCGAGTCCCGATACAGGTACCCCTGCTCCAACAGTCTGAGAAAGATGTCTTGCGTCACCTCCGCGTGGTTCGCCGTTCCGGTGGTGGTGTACAGATCCCAGGAGATACCGAGCTTCTGCCAGCATTCCATGAACTGGTCGTGGTACTTCCTGGCGATGGCGCCCGGCGTGGTGCCTTCCTTCTCGGCCCGAATCGTAATCGGCGCCCCATGGATATCACTGCCGGATACCATCACCACTTCGTTGCCGATCAAGCGATTGAAGCGTGCGAAGATGTCCGCGGGCAGGTATGCACCGGCGATATGCCCGAGATGCAGTGGGCCGTTCGCATAGGGCCAGGCAACACCAACGTGGATTCGTTCAGACACATTCTCCTCCTTGCAGGTAACACCATCCGGTGCGATGCGACAAGGGCATGGATGCCGTTTGGTTTCTGGGGGCCGAACTTCGATTATAGCTGGAACAAGGTCGCGATTCCAGCGCTTCCTTGACTCCGCCGAACACGCGCGGTATATTCTCTACACTTTTTATCCGCTGGAGGGTCCATGCAGTATCCCAAATTCAAGGAGATGGAGCGAGCCTACGGTTTCGATGAAGTTGCTCTCGTCCCCGGTGACGTTACCGTCAATCCTGATCAAACGGATGTCCACTTCGCTATTGGTCCTCACGAATTCGAGTTCCCCATCCTCGCCTCCGCCATGGATGCTGTTGTTGATCCCTCCAATGCCATCGCGTATGGCAAGCTGGGCGGGCTCGCGGTGCTCAACCTTGATGGCGTGCAAACGCGCTACGAGGATGCCGACGCCATATTGAAGCAGATCGCCGAGACTCCCCAGGCTGAGGTGACTGCGCTATTGCAGAGGCTCTACGCGGCTCCAATCAAGGAGCACCTCGTTGGCGAGCGCATCCAGGCCATAAAGGGGGCCGGTGTTGTCTGTGCCGCATCAACCACGCCGGCCAGCACAAAGAAACTCGCGCCCCTCGCTGTGGAGGCCGGACTCGACATACTTGTGGTCCAATCCACCGTCACCACAGCCACGCATCTGTCCAAGAGCGTCAAGGGACTGGTCCTATCTGAGCTGTGCGAGCAGATCCAGATCCCGGTGGTTGTGGGCAATTGTTGCAGCTATAACGCTGCCCTTGAGTTGATGAAGACCGGAGTCGCTGCCTTGCTCGTAGGCGTCGGTCCGGGGGCCGCCTGTACGTCTCGAGAAGTGCTCGGGATCGGCGTGCCTCAGGTTTCGGCCACATCCGAGTGTGCTGCCGCCCGAGAGGCCTACCTCAAAGAATCAGGAAAGTATGTCTCCGTGATCACCGACGGCGGATTCCGTGTCGGCAGCGATGTCTGCAAGGCGTTCGCCGCCGGCGCTGATGCCGTCATGATCGGGTCGCCACTCGCCCAGGCTATCGGCGCGCCGGGTCGTGGCTATCACTGGGGCATGTCCCATCCTCACCCGGCGTTGCCTCGAGGCACCAGAGTCAAGGTAGGCAGCGTCGCCAGTCTCGAGCAGATCCTGTTTGGTCCCACCTCGGTCACTGATGGCACACAGAACTTCGTAGGGGCGCTCCGCACCAGCATGGGCATGTGCGGCGCCCGCAACCTGCGCGAGATGCAGCACACGCGGATGATTATCGCGCCCTCCATCAAGACGGAGGGGAAGTACCTGCAGATGGTGCAACACGTGTAGCCCAACACTCTTCGCCCGGATACTCTACGGAATGCGGCGGCCCAGCAGGGACCGCCGCATTGCTATGATTCGGAGAGTGACGCCGTTCAGCGAGGGCAGGGCGCACGATCTCGACGAAGGTTAATCGTCGTCGTCGCCGTCGTCGTCTTCATCTTCGCCGGGTTCCTCAGGACTTGGATGGCCCACGACGTGAGCGCCGATCACGGCCACCACGCCACCACCACCACGGGGCCTGAAATCAGTCTCTTCGACGGCCGATCTGATCTGCCGCAGCCTTTCGACGCCACAACCAGCGTCTACGATGAAGCCATCCACCCCCACCCTCCACAAACCGGCAAATTCTCCAGAGGAAAGCGGAGCATCCAACGGCAGCATCAACGGCTTGCCGCTCGCCACATGCGTGCGTCGGCATTCAACGACCGTTGCCAGCCGCTGCAAATCAAGCTGCGTCGTCTCCAGCACCAGAGCATCCGCACCGGCGTCGGCGACCGCACGCAATAGCGAAGCATCCTGTCCCGGCTTCACCGTTACCACCAATCCCTTCCCCGCGAGCGCGACGACACCGGCGGGACCATCCAGGCTACACCAGGCAAAGTCGCACCAGGACATCGACTCAAGAGATGGCATCCCGAACTCCTCAGCCAGGTACACACCGGTCAGCACTGCCTCCGCAGGTTCAGGCTTCGAGGACGGATCGGATGACACCAGGACAGCAGCGTCCACCAGCGGCATCGCGTCACGCAGTGTGCCTGCGTCAACATCCTCGTTGAACCTGAGCATGATCAGCGGCTTTCGGCGTGCGACAGCGGCGCCGGGCAGCCCAAATCCCAACGGGGTGACAGGCTTGTGCAGCTCTCGCAGCAACTCGGCCAACTTGCTCAATTGCCTGCTCCTCACACAGTATTCTCGTCGCGACGGTCAAGACTGTCCGTACTTGGAATGGTGCAGCAATGACAGCCGCCAAAGCCCGGCATGGGCGCCCTGACTCTGGAAACGAAGGACGAAGGCTACTCCTCAGGCTGCTCAGCCGCAGTACCGGGTGTCTCAACGCCGGGAGCCTCAGCCACTGGCGCGGCCTTGCGCTCGACTTCGATCTTCACTACCACCAGATCATGGTCGTTGAGGATTACCACGCCCGAGGGCGGCTTGATGTCGCCGACACGAATCGCGTCAGCGGCGGTCTTCAGACCGCTGACATCTACGTCCAGCCGTGCCGGAAGATCAGCGGGCAAGCACTCGACCGTAAGCATCGGCATCTCTGTGGCCAGTTTGTTGGCGCGGGATTCAAGCGCAGGCGCGGTTCCAAGCAGATGCACCGGTACATCAACCGACATGCGCTCCTTGCTGCGTACCTGGTACAGGTCCACATGCAGCAACAGTCCACTGACCGGTTTCCTCTGGATTTCACGTATCACCACGCTTCTCGCCCGCTTCTCTCCCGCAACCTTCAGGCTGATGAGCCGCGATGTCCCGGCCCGGACAAGCACCTGCTCAAGTTCGCCAGTCGGACCTTGAAGCGCCACTGACTGGACCCCATGACCAAAGAGATGCGCCGGAGTGATGCCGGTTCGCCGTAGCGCACGGTTATGCTTCCCCTCAGTCTCACGCTTATCAAGTTCCAGGCTGATCTTGTCCATTCCGTTACTCCAGACGGCGCGCCCGTTCGCAGGGTTCGCCTATTGTGCGTTCGACAATGCTAACACCAGCGCACTTTGCAGGCAAGCCGGAGCGGACCCCAGGGTGCTTGCGTCCCGGGGAAACCTTCCCTATCATTCAGACATGCTTGTGGGATCTTCTACGGCCGTTCCTCAACCCACATACGTGTAAGGGAGGATGCGCACATGACACAGGAGTATCTGCTTCCCAGCCCGCCCGCGCCTGCCATCCGTGAGGCAATGGCTAAGGCAGTACAGCGGAAAGAGCGAGGCCTCGATGTCTTCGACTTCAGCAGCGGCAACATCGGTAACCTGATGGTGAGCCAAGAGGTCCTCTCCCGAATGGATGTCGAGGTCTCGGCGTCAGTCTTGCCCGATCTGCGCGCGGTGGTAGAGGGACTGCGTGATGGCCTTGTCGCCTCATATTACCCGAAGCCGAAGGCCGTCGCCTACTCCCCTACCGGCGGAACCGACAGCATCAGGGCGCTCGTCGCACGCTACTTCAGAGAGCTACACGGAATTCCCGTCGATGACGCTGCGACGGACCGCGTAATCGTAACCGCCGGTGGCCAACAGGCCATGACTGCTGCACTGAGGTCGATTAAGCCGGGAACCCGCGTACTCGTGCCACAGTGGGAATACGGCCCTGCCTCAGGAGTCATTCGCGCTCATGGACTGGAAGAGGTCCGCCTGGCCATGAAGGACGACCTGTCCATCGACATGGATGATTTCCGGAGTAAGGTCACCAGAGCGTCAGTGTGTTATGTCAGTATGCCGAACAACCCCACCGGCTATATGTCGGCCGAACAGCTCAGGGATATGACCAGGGTCATGGCTGACAATGGCGGGGCGATCGTCTGGGATGCGCCGTATCTGTTCACCTTGCTGCGTTTGGACAGCGGGCACGCGTCCTTCGATGCCAGGATGCTGCATGACACGCTGAACCAGCTTCGAGAACTGGGGGAGGAGTACCACCCTCACATGTGTGTACTATCCAGCCTCTCCAAGTCATGCCTCATCGCGGGGCTGCGCTTCGGATTTGCCTACGGCAGCACGCAGTGGGTGGACAACATGGAGGCGATAATCGGCCGCGAGAACCTCAGCAGTCCGACTCCGTCTTTCATCGCCGGCACTGAGGTACTGCGGCGCTTCCTCGATCAGCCCAGGAGCTACGAGTGGGTCTGCAGAGTGCTGGCCAATCGACTCAACATCCTCATCGAGGAGATGGGTGAACACCTGCTGCTGCCGGGCAATGGCCTCTTCGGAGCGCTCTACGTACTGGTGCGAACGGGGAATGAACCCTGCAAACCATTTGCAGATGCGCTTATCGAGAAGGCCGGAATCGTCACCGTGCCGTGCAACCAGTTCTACGGTGGTGAGGCGCACGCGGTCAGGCTGTCCCTCGTATCGGTGCCGTGGTCAGAAGACGAAGAGGGTTGGCTCACCAGCGTAAGGGCACTCAAGTCCGCGCTTGCTTGAGCGCCGACCGGTTCCGCTGCGGTGATACTGACACATGAACCTTCCGGAGGCGCTGGCCTCCGGAGGGTCGCTTCGCCTGTGTGTCGCCCTGTTTTACTTCCCGAATTGCGGATGACTATAATTGCCGACCGGAGGTGCATGAATGAGCGAAGCCCTGGCAATCGTTGAACAGATTCTGGACGAGCACAAACAGATACACGCCAATTTCAAGAGCCTCGGCCAGGTGAGCGGCGACATTGAGGCCGCAGCAAGGCTCGAAAGCGATAAGACGAAGGACTACTTCGTTCCCAGGAGCCTGGACGACCAGGGAAGGGGTCTGGCACGGTGGCGCGAGATACTTGAGTCCATCGACCGCGGTCTGAAGGCTCATTTCCACAAGGAGGAGACGGCTCTCACAGTTGCGTTCGAGCGCGAGGGGACTCCCGAGCTGGCAGAGGCGCTGAGCGAATTACTGCGGGAGCATGACGAGATCAACCGGCACGTCGCCAAACTGCTCCAGGACGCCGACGATATCGCGTCGGGTGGTGCGAAGATCGAGGTGTGGGAAGGCAAGGGCTGGGGCATGAAGGTCAACATCGAGCGTCTGCAACAGCAGATCGCAGCCCACGCCGAGAGAGAACGCGAGCTGCTCGGTCGAATGAAGCGGCACTTGCGCAAGTAGCAGTAGCAACGTCAGGCCGGAACCGCCCCGAAACACGGAATCGAGGGGGGCACATGCATGAGACGCAGGCCCCCCTTGTCTATTGCAGAATGATTGAGCCCGAAGGCGCCGTATTTCCTGCGGATTGGCGAGGAAACGCCGTGGGTACACTGCGTGAAGCGATGCGACTATAATGCTCCTGTGCAGTGGCAGTAGTCTCCGAGGCGCGGAGCCACAAGTCGACTCCTGCACTGACAAGGCACAGTCACGAGAGAGGAGGGACAATGCGCAGACCTCAGCTTCGACTGTTCGCATCGTTGTTGCTGCTGCTCGCCGTTGCGGTGAGCTGCAGTAGTGACTCCGGGGACGCCAGGCCGATCGTAGTGGGTTCGAAGATAGACACGGAGGGGGCGCTCCTGGCACACACGATCCTGCTGCTGCTTGAGGACGCAGGCTATGAGGTCGAAGATCGGTCATACTTCGGTCCAACTGAGATCGTACGAAAGGCCCTGCTCAGTGGTGAACTGGATGTCTATCCGGAGTACACCGGCAGCGGCATGCTCTTCTTCCCCGACACCGACCCGAACGTCTGGCAGAACGCTGCCCTGGCGTATGAGACGGTCGGGCGGCTGGACCTTGAGACCAATGGCATAGTCTGGCTTCAGCCGGCGCCAGCCAATAACACCTGGGCCATCGCGGTGCCACAGACACTGGCCGACGAGTGGGGACTCGTCACGATGGAGGATCTGGCAGCCTACTTGAACTCCGGAAACTACTTCAAGATCGCCTGTTCCGAGGAGTTCGTGACCAGTCCGGCCGCATTGCCCGCATTTCAGAACGCGTACGGCTTCGAGCTGAGGCAGGACCAACTGCTCACGCTTGCGGGGGGCAATACCGCGCAAACGGAGCAGGCGGCGGCTCAGGGTATCGACGGCGTCAACGCGGCAATGGCCTATGGCACGGACGGCGCCCTCAGTGCGCTGGGACTGGTGGTGCTCACCGATCCGCGTGGAGCGCAACCCGTGTATGAACCTGCTCCGACATTCCGGGCGGAGGTCATCGAGCGCCACCCCGGCATCGCCGCCGTCCTCGAACCCGCATTCCAATCGATGACCCTGGAAGTTCTCCAGACGCTCAACGGCCGCATCGCATTTGGAGGGGAGGACGCTGCATCAGTTGCCAGAGACTACCTTACGACGCAGGGGTTCCTGTAGTCGCTCAGGCGCAACGTGAATCTGCCTTCGGCACAGCGTGGACAGCGGAATCCGGTTGCCCTGCTGGGCGCGGCGGCTGGACTCTGCTCTCTTATCCTGCCGTGGTTGACCCTGCGTCCGAACCGGCTGGCCGCGGGTGAGCCCACCTCAGTGCTGGACGTCGCTGGAGCCGGCGTTGCACTGCTGGTATTCGCCATCGGCACCAGCGCCGCCGCAGGCCTCGGGTTGTTTCCCCGTCACAGGTATGCCCTCTGGTCGCTCTCCGGCTCGCTTCTCCTGGTCGCGAGCCCGATTGTCGCCGGACTTGGCGCTTCGCGACTTCTCCCTCCGGGCGACACCATAGCGCGCGCCTCGTTGGGCTCTGGAGTCTGGCTGGCACTGCTGGCGGCGTACGTGCTCTTGTATGCAGCTCGCTCCAGCAGAGCCAACACTCGTGGTTTCGGGCAAGTCGCAGTCTACGCCGGTCCGCTCGTGCTTCTGGCCGCGCTGGCATGTGGTGTCTTCAGCGACCTGTCGGTCATGCGTGAGTTCGCCATCAACCAGCAACGGTTCATCAGTGAGTGCATGCGGCACATCGCGCTGGCGCTCGGCAGTGTGGCTCTCGGCGCCTGCGTCGCGGTACCTCTGGGTATCCTGGCGGCACGCAGCCGGAGAGTGGAACAGCCCGCCTTCCTTGTGACCAGCGTCATTCAGACTGTTCCAGGGCTGGCCCTCTTCGGCCTGATCATGGCCCCACTGGCTGCGCTCTCATACGCCTACCCGGCGTTACGCGAATTAGGTATTCGTGGTGTGGGCACGGCGCCCGCATTGCTGGCGCTGCTGCTCTATTCACTGCTTCCAATCATGCACAATACCTATGTGGGCATACAACAGGTGAGCGCCGCCGCGCTGGATGCCGGCCGCGGGATGGGCATGAGTCGGCGCCAGCTCTCGTGGCGTGTCGAATACCCACTTGCCGTCCCGCTTGTCGGCGAGGGCATACGCACTGCGGCGGTACAGTCGGTGGGGAACACCACCGTGGCCGCACTGATTGGTGCAGGAGGACTGGGGCATTTCATCTTCCAGGGTCTCGGCCAGGCAGCTCCCGACCTGATACTCCTGGGTGCGTTGCCGGTGATCGGCATCGCTCTCGGTACGGACCTGGCTATGCGCGCCCTGATCCACACGCTGACGCCGAAGGGTCTGCGCCTCGAGGTGACGCCATGATTCACATCGACAGGGCCACGAAGCGGTATGGCGACGCTGTCGCCGTCGACGCGCTCACCATGGATGTCGACGCCGGTCACGTGTGCGCACTTATCGGACCGTCGGGATGTGGCAAGACCACAACGTTGCGGATGATCAACCGCCTTGTGGAGCCCAGTGACGGCCGCATCCTGATCAACGGCCGCGATACGCGTCAAAGCCAACCGGAGTTCCTGCGCCGCACGATCGGCTACGCGATTCAGAGTGTCGGCCTCTTTCCGCACATGACAGTGTCGCAGAACATCGAGGTCGTACCGCGCATCCTCGGCTGGGACCGCAGCCGTATCGACGCGAGAATCGAGGCCATGCTGCAGATGGTGGGCCTTGAGGCTTCGGCCTATGGCACAAAATACCCGTCGCAACTCTCGGGCGGGGAGGCTCAGCGCGTGGGCGTGGCGCGAGCGCTGGCGGCAGACCCTCCCATTCTGCTGATGGACGAACCCTTCGGGGCAGTCGACCCGCTCACACGTGAGCGTCTGCAGCAGCAATTCCTCACAATTCAGCGGGAGCTGAGGAAGACCGTGATCCTCGTGACGCACGACCTCGACGAGGCGGTCAAGCTCGCGGACACGGTTGCGGTCATGCGTCAAGGGCGACTGCTGCAGCACGACACACCGGAAGTCTTGCTCTCGCGGCCGGCAGATGAATTCGTGACAGAGTTTGTTGGCGTTGACCGGGCACTCAAGCGACTGTCACGGATTCCGGTCACAAGCCTGACCCGCCCCGCGCCTCACGTGGTGCAGGGTTTCCAGAAGCCCTCCCCAGGCATATCACCCGAGCGGCGATACGTCTGGATCACCGATGCCGACGGAAGATTACTCGGGTGGCTGGACACGCGCTGCCCCGCGGCGGACGGAGGCTGCGTCGCCATCAATTCGTCTCAGATGGACCGATTCGCGGTACCTGAATCGGCAACCGTCCGCGAGGCACTCTCCCGCATGCTGGGACAGGGCATGCGCTCGGTCCCGGTCATCGACGAACAGCAACGCCTGACCGGAGAGGTGACGCTGCACGACATCGAGGAGGTCACCGCTGACTAGGCCATCGTTCTCCATAGCCTCCGTCAGGCGGTGCGTGCCCCTCGTGGCCGCGGCAATGCTGTTTGCGCTCATCGTCAGCCAGGATAGTCTCTGGTTGTGGTTTCTCGGCAGCCTGTTTCCCCAGGAAGCCCAGGTGCTGCATCCACGGGCGAGCCTCAGCACTCTGGTGCTCCAGCACCTTGGGCTGGTGGGTATCTCAAGCTCACTGACTCTGCTGTTTGGCCTGCCGCTCGGCATCGTGGTCACACGCGGCTTCGGCAGGCCGTTTCTGGGACTGGTGAGCGACATCACGGCCCTGGGGCAGACCTTCCCTCCAGTGGCCGTGCTGGCCCTCGCGGTGCCGCTGACCGGCTTCGGACTGAGGCCAACCGTGCTCGCCCTTTTCCTCTACGGTCTGCTCCCCGTTGTGCGCAACACCATCGCCGGCCTGACCTCGGTGCCCCGCGATGCCCTTGAGGCGGCGAGAGGCCTGGGCATGAGCGATGCACAGACGCTATTCCGTGTGGAGCTGCCCCTGGCAAGCAAGGTTATCATCGCCGGCATCCGCACCTCGGTGGTCATCAATGTGGGCACCGCCATGATCGGCGCAGTAATCGGTGCGGGCGGATTGGGCTCGCCAATCATCGCCGGATTGATCCAGGACAACCTCGCATTTGTGGTGCAGGGCGCCCTGCCGGCGGCGATCCTGGCGCTGCTGCTGGACCAGGCGCTGATCACGTGCGAACGTCTCGTCCCCGGGCCACAGGCCCCAGCGTGACTACCAGGCAGCGACCAGCCCATCCTTGCGGGAATCGGAGGCAGCACAGTAGCCGTGCGGCAGAGCCAGTGCAAACTGCCCTCCCCCGAAGATTGCGTCGCCGTACTCCCTCCGCTCGACCGTATGACCACGGCCGGCCAGCAGACTGTACACTTCCTCGGGGAAGCCAGGTTCGAGCATAAGCGAGCCGTCGGCCGCCACATGCCATCGAGGAGCGTCACAGGCAGCCTGCGGATTCTGCCCGTGGACGAAGACTCGGAGGAAAGTCTGCACATGTCCCTGGGGCTGCATCGGCCCGCCCATGACTCCGAAGCTCATTACCGGCCGCCCGGCCTCAGTGACAAAGGCGGGGCAGAGCGTGTGGAATGGCCGCTTGCCACCGGCAACGGAGTTGGCATGGTTCTGGTCAAGTGAGAAGCACGCGCCTCGTGAGTGCAGACTGATGCCTGTCCCGGGCACAACCAGGCCGGAGCCGAAGTCGAAGTAGTTGGACTGAATGAACGATACCATCATTCCCCGGTCGTCCGCCGAGGTCAGGTACACCGTGTCCCCCGACACCCGCCCCATTCCCCCGGCATCACGACTCACGGGCCATCCGTTCATGCGCTGGCACAGATCGGCCACGAATGCCTCCGACAGCAACGCGTCGGCCGAATTCTCCATGTATTCAGGATCGGCGACCCGCTCCCGAATCACACGGTGAGCCAGATACATGGCGCGCGCCTGGAGGTCTATGCTCTCGGCCGAATCGGGAGGCACGTCACGTACTGCGCTCCTCTTCAACAGCGCCAGAGCAAGTGACGCCGCAACCGCCTGACTATTTGGCGGGATCTCATGCAGCGTGAACCCGTCGAAGTCAACCGTCACAGATTCGACCCAGTCCGCACTGTGCAGCGCCAGATCATCCTCGCCAAGCAAACCACCAGTCTCTCGGGCGAAGGCGGCAATACGAGCCGCAAGCCCACCACGATAGAATGACTCGCCGAACGTTTCGGCGATCTCGGTCAGCGTGGCAGCAAGCTCCGGACATCTGAAGATGCTGCCAGCGTCGGGAGGCCTTCCACCAGGCAGGAAGGCGCGCACAAATGACTCAAAGCCGTGATACTTCGGGGCCGCCTCGGCCCAGGTGCGGGCCACAAGTGGAGACACGGGATAACCTCGTTCAGCATACTCAATCGCAGGCTGGAACAGGTCCCGGAACGGCAGTATACCGAACCTGCGCGACAATGCCACCCACGCAGATACCGCGCCAGGCACCGTAACGCTGCCCCAACCCATCGCGGGCATCTCGCCACAACCTGCGAACAGTTCGGGGGTCCACGCTCGTGGAGCACGCCCCGAGCCATTCAGTCCGTACAGGCGCCCGCCGTCCCACACCAGCGCGAAGGCATCGCCACCAACTCCGTTCATGGTCGGCTCCACTACCGTCAGCGCGACAGCGGCAGCGATCGCGGCATCCACCGCATTGCCGCCGCGAAGCATCATGCGCACACCCGCCTGCGCGGCGAGGGGCTGCGAAGCAGCTATCACATTACGTCCGAGCACCGGCGTACGAGGCGCCCTATAGGGGTTCCGCCATTCGAATCGATCTGGCGACATACACGGCCTCCATTCGTTCTGCACACATCGGGTACATTCGAGTATAACAGGCGACACCGTGAGCTTGATGACCATTGTCCAGCCTGGACCGCATCGACCACAATGATTGGACAACCCATGTTCCATCGTGTAACGTCATACGCTACGATGCCAGCTTCCGACAGCAGCTCTCAGCGCGTCCACACGTTCCTCGATATCCCCTTTCAGATCTCCGGCGAAGACGTGTTGAAGGCCATGAAGATTCGCAAGGTCTCGCCCTCCCTGAGGGCACTCGTCGAGAGACTGGCCCCGCGCGCGAACGAGGTTGCGCGACCAAAGGCCCTCTGCCGTGTGTCCTACATCGACTCGCGGACCGATACCACCGTGTCGGTCGACGGTCACACCTTCAGCAGCAGGGTGCTGCGGCAGAACCTCGACGGTGTCCAACGAGTGTTTCCGTTTGTGGCCACCTGCGGCACTGAACTGGAAGCGCTCCACATCGACCGGGGAGACATCATGGCGGCCTACTGTCTGGACAGCATCATGATGCTGGCGGTGCAGACCGCGCGCCGGCACCTTGAGCGCTGGCTCAAGGCGACGTATCAGCTCACGCAGCTATCACGCATGGCCCCCGGCTCACTGGAAGATTGGCCATTGCCACAGCAGCAGCCATTGTTCAGCCTCCTCGGGGATGTTGCAGCACAGATCGGTGTGCACTTGTCCGACCGCTATCTCATGGTTCCGATAAAGTCCGTATCAGGAATCTTCTTCCCGACCGAGGTGCGCTTCGAGAGCTGCCAGCTATGCTCCCGGCCCAATTGTCCCGGTCGACGAGCTCCCTATGATGACGCTGCGGCCGTGCGCTACGGAATCGCCGGAGCTTGACGCAGCGGTCCGCGGATGCCAGCATACGTGTTCCCGCGGATTCACAACCCGGAACAACGGAGCGTCTCATACACGCATGACTGAAGGCAACCATGGATGAGAAGAGTCTCGAACTACTCGAGTTTCCAGCGGCCAAGGGCCGCGTAGCGCGGTTTGCCTCGTTCGAGCTGAGTCGCGAAGCGCTGCTGGAACTGAAACCGCTCACCAATCGCCGCCGCGTTGAAGAACGTCTGGCCGAGTCATCAGAGGCGCGCAGGCTCCTGTCTTACCTGCCCGGCTTCTCGATCGGACACATCGAGGACATCCGCCCGCTCGTTGCGCTCGCAGCGCAGGGGCATGTGCTCCTGCCAGCCGATCTGGTAACCGCCGCCAGAACGCTTGAAGCCATCGCCGACGTTCGCGAGGACATCGACGGCATCCGGGAGCAGACACCGCTCCTGTGGGCAATCGCCGAGACCATGAGCGATCTGCGAGCGCTGGCGAAGGATATCACCAGGGGCATCAGTCCTGCAGGCGACATACTTGACTCGGCCTCAGCCAGGCTGGCCGAGATTCGCAGACGCCTCATCGAGGCGCGCCGCGAACTGGTGGCTCAGCTCGAGTCCCTCATGGCATCACAGGATGGGCAGGCACTGGTCACGGATCACGTTGTGACACAGCGGGAAGGCCGTTATGTCATTCCGATCAAGGCGGAGCTGCGCCGCAGTCTGCAGGGAATCGTCCACGACGTCTCCAATAGTGGCGCCACCGTATTCATGGAACCGTATTCTGCCATCGAGCAGGGCAACGCCTTGCGCGAACTCGAGGTCGCCGAACGGGATGAGATCCAGCGCATTCTGCAGCAGAGGAGCGAGGCTGTCGGCAAGCATCGAGCTGAGATCGACCGGGACATACCGGCCATCACCACGCTCGATGTCGCGCTGGCCAAGGCACGGTACGCCACGGAGGAACGCGCACTTGAACCTGCGCTGCTCGATGAGAAGAGCCGTGGCGGGCAGGGAACACGCGTCGACCTGAGACAGGCGCGGCATCCCCTGATTGGCCCGGGTGCAGTTCCGGTTTCGCTGAAGCTCGGTGACGGGTTCCGTGTACTGGTAGTCACCGGGCCCAACACAGGCGGCAAGACCGTGCTCTTGAAGACCATCGGGCTCCTCGCCGCTATGACGCAGTCGGGCCTGCCGATACCGGCCGCCGAGGGAACGGTGATGCCCGTGTTCGACCAGATCTTCGCCGACATCGGCGACGAGCAGAGCATCGAGCAGACGCTTTCTACCTTCAGCTGGCACATGGGCAACGTAGTGCGCATTGTGAGCAACGCAACCGACCGAAGCCTGGTACTGCTGGACGAACCCGGCTCGGCCACCGACCCGGCCGAGGGTTCCGCGCTTGCCCGGGCGCTGCTGCAGCGCTTTCTCGAGACCGGCTCACTAACCGTCGCCGCAACTCATTACACCGACGTCAAGGTCTTTGCGCACGGTACTCCCGGATTGCAGAATGCGTCACTCGAATTCGATCCCGTCACCAATCGGCCCACCTACCGTCTACAGATGGGGTTTCCCGGCGTGAGCAACGCGCTCGGCACGGCCGAACGACTTGGTTTGCCGGCGGACCTGGTGGAGACGGCGCGGCAGATGCTGCCAAAAGGAGAGCGCGACCTCGCGACACTGCTGAGTGACCTGGAGAATGACAAACGCCTGCTCGAAGGTCAGAAGGCAGCGCTGACTGACGAGGCCGCGGTTGTCGAGAATCTGCGACTGGCACTCGAAGCAGAGCTGGAGCGGCTGGATAAGGAGGACCGCCAGGCGGCACGAGAGGCGCGCGATGGCGTCGCCCGCGAGGCGGCAGCGCTGCATCGCCAGATTCGGGAGGTGGCAGGGGAACTGAAGCGGGCCCGGAACCGCGAACAACTGGAGCGCGCCCGTACCACTCTGGGAGTGGCACAGGCGAAGCTCCGCTCAGAGGAACTCGACATACCACCTCCGCCCCCCGCCGAGGAACCCGCTGCGGATCAGCCACCACTCCCGGTCGATGATGAGATCCGGCCGGGCGACATAGTCCGCATTCGGGGCACGTCCACCGAAGCAACTGTGGTCTCAGTGTCTCAGAAGACCTTCCAGATAGAGGTCCAGTGCGCCTCGGTGCGCCTGTGGCTTGGCGTCGACAGCGTCGACAAGGTCGCCGCAACCACCCGTCGTACCGACGGCGCGGTGGCACTGAAGGTGCGCAAGCTCGACCGTGACGTTCCGCGGGAACTCGATCTGAGAGGTAAACGGGCCGACGAGATCGAACCGGCGCTTGACAGCTACTTCAACGCCGCCAC
>CAYNXN010000003.1:0-29693 GCA_964401175.1 uncultured Dehalococcoidales bacterium
CGCCATGCTGGCGAAGGCGGCGCTGCAACTGCGCGTGCCTCTCTCGCTCGGGAAGCTCTCCGTGGGGGTGAAGTGCGGCGGCTCGGCCACCATCTCATCGGCCGCGGGCCATCCGGTGACGGGGCATGTGGTCGACACGGTAATCGACCACGGCGGCACCGCCATCTTCAGCGAGACACCGGAGATAATCGGCGCGGAGCACCTGCTGGCGCGTCGGGCCGCCAGCGAGCAGGTGAAGCAGGACCTGCTGCAGACGGTCGACCGCTTCGAGCAGATGATCATCGACTACGGTGTGGACATTCGCGGCGCGCAGCCCATGCCGGGCAACATCCTGAACGGCCTCACCACCATCGAGGAGAAGTCGCTGGGCGCGCTGGTGAAAACGGGCACCCGCCCGCTGAACGGGGTGCTCGATTATGCGGAGCGGCCCGGCGGGCCGGGGCTGTACCTGATGGATTCTCCGGCATGGCCAGTGCACATGTTCCTCGGCATGGCCGCCGCCGGCAACCAGGTGTTCATCTTCTCCCTCGGAGGCGGAGTGTGCGGCCTGTTCCCCAGTCAGCCGGGAGCACTACGACTACCCATCATCCCGACCATCAAGATCACCGGAGATCCTCACCTCAAGCAGGAGATGGGCTTCTTTGATTTCTACGCCGGCAAGGTGATCGAGGGAACGGAGTCAAAGGAAGCAGCCGCGGAGCAGTTCCTGCGGGCGTTCATCGAGATAGTCTCCGGCAAGCCCACGACACAGGAGTATTCCTCGTATCGCGAGATCCTGGACCTGTACGCCACCGGCCCGATGATGTAGCAGATGCCTGCGGTGCAGACGTCGTCCCCCATGCCGCAACAGCAATACGGGGACACCGTCGGAGCGCGGGCAGGTACAGAGGTGATCGACAGTTCCGGTTCGCCCGACCGCAGCCGGTTGCCTTCATGGTGTCCCCGCATTCCGAGTAGGTGTGCAGACGATTCATGCGGTTCACGGCTGGCGAGCGGGCGGTGTGCATCCCTCCCCTACGTCCGGAACAGAGGTGACGGGGCACAAACCGAAGGGTCCGCCGGTATGACCGGCGGACCCTTCGGCGTCAAATATCTCCCGGCAACTAGGACTCGAGCACGACCCGCGCGTCGACCGCCGTCACGCCATCCTTATAGGCGAAGACGGGGTTGAGGTCGAGTTCTTTCACGCAGGGATGCTTCTCAACGAATTCCGAGACGCTGACGATGAGGTTCTCCAGGGCGTTCAGGTCACAGGGCTCACTGCCACGGAAGCCAGTCAGCATCGGGAAGCCCTTGATCTCCCGAATCATCTCAGCGGCATCGAACTTCGTCACGGGGACGATGCGGAAGGCCACGTCCTTCAGCAGTTCCACCAGTACGCCGCCAAGGCCGAACATGAGCACCGGTCCGAACTGCGGATCCTTGCTCATACCGACAATGACCTCCACGCCCTTGCGCGCCATGCGCTGCACCGAGACACCGTCTATCTTCGCCTTCGGGTAGGCGGCTTTGACGGAAGCCATCATGGCCGAGTAGGCTTTCTCCACCTGCGCGGCGTTCTCCAGTCCGAGTTGCACGCCACCGGCGTCGCTCTTGTGGACCACGTCCTCCGACATCACCTTCAACGCGACGGGGAAGCCCAACTCCTTGCCGATGGCGACGGCTTCCTTCATGCTCTTCGCGAAACGGGTCTCAACCACCGGAATGCCGGCGGCCTTGAGCATTTCCTTCGATGCCACTTCAGTCAGGACTCTGGGCGCCGTCGAAACCTTGCTCTGTGACATGTTCATGCACTCCTTCCAACGGGGTAACCGCATCAGGCGGTGCGCTATTCTACATCATGCGCGCTTGCAGGGAGAAGTCAAGACGCCCGACGGCAGAGACAACCGTTCACGCCGCACCGAAGCTATCGTCCTGCCTGTCCCCTATGGCTTCCCGCTGTGGTGCGCCGCAGTCTGTTGCATCGCATACGGTCAACACCTACAATTCACAGCGGAGCCCGGCGGGCGAGTGTCTCGGTATCGACCGTCTGCGCCCTCGCCCGGCACCATATCGAAAACCACCATCGCCTTCACGAGCAGTGTTAAGGAGGAGAGACACCATGAGTACTGCGCTCCTGGGAGACCTGAAGAAAGCAATCCTCGACTACGATCCCGACGCTTCGGCAGAGGCCACGCGCAAGGCCGTGGGGGCAGGCATACCCCCCGCCGAGATACTGGCGGTAATGACGGACGCCATCCGCGAGATAGGCGAGGGATTCAACAAGGGAGACCTCTTTCTTCCCGACCTCGTCGGTGGCGCAGACGCGATGGGTGCGGCAACGCCGATAGTCGAGGAGGAGATACGGCGCGTGGGCGCACAGACGCAGAGCACCGGTGCGGTGGTGATCGGTACCGTCTTCGGCGACATCCATACCATCGGCAAGACCATGGTAGCCACGCTGCTCCAGGCCGAGGGTTTCACGGTCCATGATGTGGGCATCAACGTCACGTCCGAACAGTTCGTGGAGGCCGTGCGCAAGTACAAGCCCGACATCCTGGCCATGTCCGCACTCATGACGATGACCGCGCCGGAACAGCGCAAAGTCATCGAGACGTTGAAACAAGAAGGACTGCGCGACTCCGTGAAGATCATGGTGGGTGGCGGCGCCCTGACACAGGAGTTCGCGGACAGTATTGGCGCCGACGGCTATGACCCGACCGCGCCCGGCGCAGCGAAACTGGCACGCAAGCTGGTGGGGAGGTAGCCGATGGCCTGGACAAGAGGATTCACACGACGTTTTCCCCCACTGAAGCTGCTCAGCGACGAGCAGGTGGAGGAGTTGCATCGCGCCACGCTTCAGGTTCTGTGGACCACTGGCGTCCACATCGAGCACGAGCGGGCGCTCAAACTGTTTGAGCAAAACGGCTGCAAGGTGGACCATGAGGCCATGCGCGTACGGATGCCCCCGGCGTTGGTCGAGGAATGCCTGCGCAAGGCGCCGAGCAGCTTCCCGGCCCCCGCGCGCGACCCCAACAAGACGCTTATGATCGGCGGCAACGTCCTCTGCCTCGCGGTGGCGCCCGGCCACAAGACCGTTGACTCCACCACCTGGGAGCCGCGTGAGGCCACGCGCAAGGAGAACTACAATGCGGTGCGTGTGCTGGACGCGCTGCCCACCGTCCACTTCTTCTCGCCGTACACGCCGTACTTCGGCTTCCAGGGAGTCCCGCCGTGCATGGCCATGCCCGAGAGCCTGGCCGCCAGAATACGGTGTTCCTCCAAGTTCCAGTGCGTGGGATTCTCCGAGGACTCCGAGATGTTCGCCATTGAGATGGCGAAGGCCGCCGGCATCGAGATACTGGGTACCTGCGCCTGGGCCCCGCCACTGGCTCTCTACCGGGATGCCGTGGAATCGACCTTCCGCATCGTTGAGGCAGGCTTCTGCCTTCGCGTCGTCACCGGACAGGTGATGGGCGGCACTGCGCCCGCATCCATCGCCGGCGCAATCGTCACGAACAACGCCGAGGTTATCTCGGGGCTCGTGCTGGCGCAGCTCATCCGTCCCGGCACTCGCGTGCTGGTCAAGGACTTCACCGCGCCGATGAACATGGCATCCGGGGCGCCCGCCTTCGGCGGCATCGAGATAGGCATTCACAACGCCGCCTCGAACCAGCTCTTCCAGAAGTACGGCGTGCCACTGGACAACACCACCGCCTACCCCAACGCCAAGGTGCCTGACTACCAGTCCGCCACGGAGAAGGCGCTGCGCGTAATGACGGCCGGAATCTCCGGCGGCAACACGCTGCTGTTCCACGGCAGCGTCCACGGCGAGTTGACGCACCATCCGCTGCAGGCCATCCTGGACGACGACATGGCAGGCATGGTGGGCCGATTCATGGAGGGTGTGACCGTATCGACCGAGTCCATCGCGCTCGACCTCATCGAGAAGGTCGGCCCTGTGCCAGGCCACTTCATGAGCGCGCCGCACACGCGCAAGTGGTGGAAGATGGAGCAGTACGTGCCCAACACCTTCGACCGCCTCACCTACCCCGAGTGGCAGACCTCCGGCAAGCGCACTTGCCTGGACTACGCACGGCAGCGCATGGAGGAGATACTGGCGACGCACAAGCCGCTGCCACTCACTCCATCACAGGAGGAGGGCATCGAGCGGGTGCTTGAAGAGGCACGCGCCTACTACCGGAAGAAAGGATTCATCACGGACGACGAGATGCGCGTCTATCGCGACAGCATGAAGTCGCCCAACTATCCATACGAGTAGCCTGAACTCTGCTGACACAACTCCGCCCCGGCCACGATGCCGGGGCGGCTACGGAGGTGCCATGGCGCTCGACGGATACGTACGCAGGTTTCCCGCCCTCAGGATACTCGCCGAAGAGCAGCTCGATCAGATACACCGGGGCACGCTGCGTGTGCTCTGGACAACCGGCGTCCACATGGAGCACCGGGGCGCACTGGACATTCTGGCGCGCGCCGGGTGCAAGGTGGACTACGACAATTGGCGTGTGCGCTTTCCTTCTGCGCTGGTCGAGGAGGCCCTGCGACGCTGCCCCAGCACCTTCGCCATCAAGACGCGGGATCCCGCCATGACCCTGCAGATTGGCGGCAACAGGCTCTACATGCTGCCCTTTCCGGGACACCATACCGTGGACCTTGACACGTGGGAGCCACGCCACCCCACGAGAAAGGAGTTCTACGACGGCGTGAGGGTGCTCGATGCACTTGAGTCCGTCCACGGCCTCTGGAGCTACACGCCGTATTTCGGCTTCGAAGGTGTGCCGCCCTCGATGTGCCTGCTGGAATCGATGGCCGGCAAGATCAGGAACTCCGGCAAGTTCCTCACCGAGGGCTACTCCAAGGGCAGCGAGCAGTACACCATCCGCATGGCCCAGGCGGTGGATGCCGAGGTGTGCGTGCCCTGTCTCCTCTCGCCGCCACTGACATACTATGAGGATGCCATCGGAGCGGCGCTGCATGGCGCTGAGGCCGGCTTCCCGGTGCGTATCTCCGAAGGGGCCGTCTACGGCGGAACCGCGCCCGCATCAATTGCGGGGGCCCTCGTCTCTGCCTGCGCCAACCTCATCGCACCCATCGTCCTGCTACAGGTACATCGCCCCGGAACCCGCATCTTCCTCAACGACTTCACCTTCCCGCAGAACATGACCACCGGCGCGCCGGGCTTCGGCAACATCGCCATCGCCCTGCACTCGGCCACCTTCAACCAGATCTGGCGCCGCTACGGTGTACCGGTATGCAACGGTGCGGCGGTGCCCGGTTCCAAGCGCATCGACTTCCAGAGCGGCTACGAGCGCGCCATGAACGCAGCCCTGTTCGCCGCCTCCGGCGCCAACTTCATTCTGCTGCACGGCGGCGTGGCGGCCGAACTCACTCACCACCCGCTGCAGGCGATACTCGACGACGACATCAGCGGCATGATCGGCCGCTTCCTTGAGGGCATAGAGGTGAGCGAGGAATCACTCGCACTGGACCTCATCGAGGAGGTCGGACCGGTACCCGGACACTTCCTTTCCAGGCCACACACGCGCGCGTGGTGGCGCAAAGAGCAGTTCGTCCCGAAGGCGGCCGACCGCCTCACCTACCCGGAGTGGCTGCAATCGGGCAAGAAGGACTGTCTCGCCTACGCCCGGGAGCGGATGGAGGACATACTGGCACACCACAAGCCTCCGGCGCTGACTCCCTCCCAGGAGGAGGAGATAGAGCGCATCCTCGAGGAGGCTCGCGCCCACTATGCCGCGGAGGGTCTCATCACTCCCGATGAGATGGCAACGTACCGCCGCAGCATCAGCGCGCCCGGCTACCCGTACGAATAGCGCCGCCTGCCGCCCGCAGGAGGAAGGAGACGACACATGGCGATGAAGGGGTTCGTCCGCAACTTTCCGGCGCTCAACATCCTGAGCGATGAGGATATCGAGAACGTCCACCGCGGCATGCTTAGGGTGCTCTGGACTACCGGAGTGCGCATGGAACATGCGCGAGCGCTGGATGTGTTGCAGTCGGCGGGCTGCAAGGTCGACCGTGACACCAACCGGGTCCGCATGCCTCCGGCACTGGTGGAGGAGTGCATACGTCTCGCTCCCAGCAGCTTCTCGTGGCGTGCCAAGGACCCGGCGAACTCGCCCACCATGGGCGGCAACACGCTCTACTTTGCTCCAGCTCCGGGACAGAACACCATCGACCTCGACACCTTTGAGCCTCGTCCACCAACACGCAAGGAGTACTACGACGCCGTGCGGGTGCTGGACTACCTGCCGACGCTGCACTTCTTCACCACCTACACCCCCTACTTCGGCTACGCCGGGGTACCGCCATGCATGGGCATGCTCGAGAGTCTGGCGGCGCGGTTGCGCAACTCGTCAAAGGCGGTGGTAGTAGGGCATTCGCACAACTCGGAACGCTTCGCCATCCAGATCGCGCAGGCGCTGGGTATCGAGGTCATGGGTACGTGTACCGCCGCTCCACCGCTGACCTACTTCGGCGACGCCATCGACTCTGCCTTCAGCCTCGCCGAGGCCGGCATGCCCATCAGAATTACCGGGGCGCCGGTGATGGGTGCCTCAGCACCCGCCACGCTTGCCGGCAGCCTCGTGAGCAACCTCGTCGAGGTCATCTCCGCGCTCGTGCTGATACAGACCATCAGGCCGGGGACGCGGACGATGCTGCTCGACTTCGCCATGCCGATGAACATGCACACCGGAGCACCCGCCTTCGGCAACGTTGCGGTGTGCATCCACATCTCCGCCTTCAACCAGGTATGCCGGCGCTACGGCATCCCGACCTACAACGCCGATGGCTACCCGGGCTCCAAGCGGCCAGATTATCAGTCGGCCTATGAGAAAGCCTTCCGCGCCATCTTCACCGGACTCTCCGGGGGAAGCTCGAGACCATTGCACGGCGGCGTGTACGGCGAGCTGAGCCACAGTCCGCTGCAGTCGGTGCTGGACGACGACATCGCCGGTATGGTCGGACGCTACCTCGAAGGCATGTCCGTCACCGACGAGACGCTGGCCCTCGACCTCATCGAGCAGGTCGGCCCGGTGCCCGGGCACTTCCTCGGCCTGGCCCACACACGCAAATGGTGGAAACAGGAACAGTACATCCCGAAGTCCTCCGACACACTCACCTATCCGGAGTGGCTGCAGAGCGGGAAGAAGAGCTGTATCGACTACGCGCGTGAGCGCATGGAGGAGATCATGGCCACACACAAGCCCGTACCGCTGACAGAGAGGCAGGAAGACGACCTGGAGCGCATACTGGAGGAGGCACGGTCGCACTACCAGAAGACCGGTCAGATATCATCGGAGGATATGGCCGTGTACCGTGCCACACTTGCGTCAGAGCGCTAGTGTTGGCAGAAAGGAGCTACACCATGGATTTCGACTTCACCGACGCAGAACGAGACGTTATCGAGACCGCGCGCAAGTTCGCCGAAACCAGGGTCAGGCCGCGTGCCAGAGAGATCGACGAGCAAAACCGCTTCCCGAGCGACCTCGTCGCGGAGATGGGGCGGCTCGGCTTCTTCGGACTGCACCTGCCGGAGGAGTACGGCGGAACCGCGCTGGGCTACAAGACGTATGTGCTGGCAATCGAGCAGCTCTGCTCAGCCTCGCTCACGGTAGGCGCCATAATCGCCATCAACGCCCTGGCGCAGGAGTGCCTCATCCGCTTTGGCACGGATGAACAGAAGCGGCGCTTCCTCCCGCCGCTGGTGGCTGGCGAATCTCTGAGCACGTTTGCCTTCACCGAAGGTCAGACGGGCAGCGATCCACGAGCCATCACCACCATCGCAGTGCCGGATGGCGACCATTATGTCATCTCGGGTGAGAAGACGTTTGCATCGCTTGCCCCGTCCGCGTCCGTCGCCGTCATCTTCGCCAGGGACGACACCGGCAAGGTCAGCGCCTTCCTCATCGACCCCAAGTCGGAAGGCTTCGTCATCGAGAAGGAGCTCGAGATGATGGGCGTGCGTGGTGAGGATGTATGCCCGTTGAAGCTTAATCAGGTGCGCGTGCCACGCACGAGTCTCCTCGGGCAACCCGGCCAGGGCTACACCGTGCTGCTCACGGCCATCAACGTGGGGCAACTGGGCATCGCCGCCGAGGCCGTGGGCCTCGCCGAGGGCGCGCTGAGATTGTCCCTCGACTACGCGCGCAACCGCCTGGTGCGCGAGAAGCCCATGACCGACCTGCCGACGATCCAATCGTTGCTGGGCGAGATGTCGGCACGAACCGAGGCGGCACGCTGGCTCACCTATCGCACGGCCGACCTGCGCGACAAGGGGCGCGCAACGGCGAAGGATTCCGCCACCGCCAAGCTGTTCGCATCCCAGGTGGCCAACGATGTAGCCGGCATGGCCATGCAGATACACGGCTCCTACGGCTACTCCAAGGAGCTGGAGGTCGAGCGGTTCTACCGCGACGCCAAGGTGACGCAGATCTACGAGGTGGTGTCCGAGGTGCAGCGCCTCATCATCGGCTCCAGCATCGCCCGGTCCTGACGCGAACGCAGCAGCCAGCGCTGCGCCAGCGCACGGGCGACTGTGGCGGAGGCAGGGGCACACGATGAGGCTCTGCCACTTGGCCGTATGGGGTATAATCCCGACCGGCTGTCCGCATTGTGAATCTGAATGATGACGCAGAATAGTGCATTCCCGCCAGCATCCACCGACGTCGTGAACGTCGATTTCGAGCCAATCGGCCGGCGGGGCCCGTGCCGGCGCGGGCTCTCGCTGCTGCAGTGCGCACAGTCACTCGGCGTCGGACTCTCGGCCATCTGCGGCGGACGCGGCACCTGCGGACGGTGCAGGGTAGCGCTTGTCAGCGGCGAACTATCGCCGAACACGGGCATCGAACGTTCACTGTTCACGCCTGACGAACTGGCGACAGGTGCGCGCCTCGCCTGCCAGGCGGTCCCGCTGTCCGACTGCATCATCCATGTGCCCGAAGACTCGTTCAGCACCAACCAGCGAGTGCAGGTCGAAGGGTTGCAGCCGACGCCACGAGTGGATCCCCCGTTGCGGGACGTACAGACTACGGTTGCCCCACCCTCGCTGCAGGACGTGCGCGCTGATGATGACCGCCTCATGGCAGCGCTGCGAGAGGCCGGAAACGCGCAGTGCGACGTTATCGACATCGAGGCGGCACGGCAGATGCCGGGCCTGTTGAGGCAGCGCGGGTGGCAGGCGCAGGTGACCCTTCGCGGCCGGGAGGTCGTTGCCCTGGGGCCCTGGCCAAGCCCGACGCTGGGCCTCGCAGTTGACCTGGGCACCACCAAGATAGCCGCCTATTTGCTGGACCTGGCCACAGGAAGCTCACTGGCCGCCAGGGGCGCCATGAACCGCCAGATACGATACGGCGAGGATGTGGTGGCGCGACTGACATACGCACTCAGCAACAGCAGCGGAGGCGCCGACCTGTGCCGCGCGGCCATTGACGGGATCAACGAACTGACGATGGAACTGTGTGGGGATGCGGACGCTGACTACACGCGCGTGCTTGAGGCGGTTGTCGTCGGGAACACGGCGATGCACCACCTGCTGCTGAAGCTGCCGGTCGACCAGTTGGCCCGGGCGCCGTACGTTCCGGCCATCAGAGATGCCATCGAGGTGAAGGCAAGAGAGACCGGATTCATGAGCGGGCCCGGCGCATGGCTGCATCTGCCCCCCGGCATTGCCGGGTTCGTCGGCGCGGACCATGTTGCCGCGCTGCTGGCGGCAGGAATTCACAAGGCGGTCGAACCCGTGCTGCTGGTGGACATCGGCACGAACACAGAGGTCTGTCTGGCCGCCAGAGGGGAGCTCACCAGCGTGTCCTGCGCCTCAGGACCGGCCTTTGAAGGAGGCCACATACGGGACGGCATGCGAGCCGCGTCGGGCGCAATCGAGCACGTTCAGATCGATGGCAACGAGGTACGGCTCCAGGTGGTGGACAATGCGCAGCCAGCAGGAATCTGCGGCTCGGGCATTCTCGATGCGCTGGCCGAATTAGCCAGCCACGGCATCATCGATGCGAGAGGCAAGCTGCGCCGGGAGCATCCACGCATCCGGGACAACGGGCGGCAACAGGAATTCGTGCTGGTGCCCGAGGAACAGCGCGACGGCAAGCCGGCGCTCAGCGTCACACAGAGCGACGTGAGACAGCTGCAGCTCGCGAAGGCAGCGATCGCCACGGGTATCGAGGCGCTGCTGACACACCGCGGCATCAAGCCGGCGCAACTCTCGTCGGTGATCGTCGCGGGAGCGTTCGGCAGCTACATCGACGTGCGCAGCGCCATCACGGTGGGCATGTTGCCGGACATCCCACTGGACCGCTTCAGGCAGGTGGGCAACGCAGCAGGCGCGGGCGCCAAGATGGTGCTCTCCTCGCAGACATTCCGTGAGGCGGCACGCCGGTTGGCACGAGAGGCAGGTTACCTCGAACTCGCGACCTCAAGGGACTTCATGAACCGGTTCATCGACAATACGGCACTGGCCACATTCACGCCGCACGGAGGGTAACGAGATGCAGACGCGCGTCAGCAACAAGAGCCGCGAGGTAGTTGTCAGCGATGCAGGCCCGACCATCATAATCGGCGAACGAATCAATCCCACCGGGAAGAAGCGGCTGCAGCAGGAACTCCTGGCCGGCAGCCTGGACCTGGTGCGTCAGGAGGCGATACAGCAGGTGGCCGCCGGCGCCGACATCCTTGACGTCAACGTTGGCGCGACCGGTGTGGACGAGGTAGTGCTGCTGCCGGAGGCGGTCAAGGCGGTGCTGGAGGTGGTCGATGTACCCCTGTGTATCGACAGTGGCCATCCCCGGGCGCTCGAGGCCGCGCTCAAGGTCTATCCGGGGCGCGCACTGGTGAATTCCGTCACGGCGGAACAATCCTCGATGAACGACATCCTGGCGCTGGTGAAGCAGCACCAGGCCACCGTCATCGGCCTCACCATGGATGAGAAGGGTATTCCCGAGACCGCGGCAAGACGAATCGAACTGGCACATCGCATCGTCGAGCAGGCCGAGCATTTCGGCATCAAGCGCGAGGACGTCATCATAGACTGCTGCAATATGCCGGCGGCGGCCAATCCCGGCGCCCCGTCCGTGCTGCTGGAGGCCATCCAGGCGGTCCGCAGCCAGCTCGGCGTCAACATGACCCTCGGCGCGAGCAACGTCTCGTTCGGATTGCCCGAGCGCTCTCTGCTGAACGGCGTCTTCCTCTCTATGATCATCCATCAGGGCGTGAATTGCCCCGTGGTGGATGTCGCCAAGGTGAAGCCTTACATTCTGGCCACGGACGCGCTGCTGGGCCGGGACCAGTACATGCGGCGTTTCATCCAGGATTTCCGGGCGCGGCAGAAGCAGACCGCGTAGCCGGGCGGTATCCTGAACGAGGCGCTACGGGAGCCGCCTCAAGCCACATGGACGAATTGAGCTTCTGCCTCCTGTCCCACGCGCCACCAACAGAGGGTGACTGAGGAGGCGGAGACACCCCGGGCTGGTCCGCGATTTGACGTAGCCGCGTCCCGCGTGCAAGCATGGCCGTCGTTCTGCCACACTGCAACTCCGGCTCATCGCTCGGGGCGCCCTGCCGCCTCACTTTGCGGATTGTCATCAGGACCACAAATTGACGGGCATGGAGGACGAGATGGATGACAAGAAGCCCGCAGGACACAAGACGCATCTGCACGTGGTGGTGTTTCTGTGCATCGTCATCATCGCTGCAGGGGGCGCCGTACATCTCGGACTGCTGGGCGACCTTGATGCAACGATCGGCTCCAACGAGGCCCATCACCTGCCCACAATCATCGGCACCGCGTACATCGCCGCCACCGTTCCGATTCAACGCTTACTTCTACGCCGCACTCGTATGTCAGGTCCTTGCCCACCCATACCAGGTGGGGCGCTGGGGTAGCGCGGCGTCGCATGAACTGAAGCCGAGCGCCACATGAGCCGGCGAGCAACGGCACTGGCGCCCGTGGGGAGAGGAACGTGAGCATGGGTGACAATGGCATGAAGATGACGGATCGCGCGAAGCAGAATGAACAGACCGCGGCCACCGGTATGCAGTCCGGCAACGAGAAGAAAGGGATGCATGGCATGACGGAGCATCAGCACCACACCATGATGATTGCCGACTTCCGTCGGCGGTTCTGGGTCTCTCTCGCGCTCACGCTGCCGATTCTGCTGCTGTCGCCACTCGTGCAGCGGTTCATCGGACTCCAGGGCAGGCTCGACTTCCCGGGCGCGGGCTATGTGCTGTTTGTGCTGTCCACGGCCATCTACTTCTACGGTGGGATGCCCTTCCTGAAGGGCATCGTGAGCGAGTTGAGAGCCAGAGCGCCCGCGATGATGACGCTTATAGCCGTGGCCATCACGACCGCTTACGTGTACAGCAGCGCGGTCGTCTTCGGACTCAGCGGTGCCGTCTTCTTCTGGGAACTGGCCACGCTGATCGACGTCATGTTGCTCGGTCATTGGCTCGAGATGCGGTCAGTCGTCGCGGCATCATCCGCGCTGGAAGAACTGGCCAGGCTCATGCCATCCGAGGCACACAGGGTGATGTCCGATGGAAGCGTGGAGGACGTCCCGATTGAAGACCTGGTAGCGGGAGACAAGGTCCTCGTCAAGCCCGGCGGGAAAGTGCCCGCCGATGGTGACGTCGTCGATGGCGAAACGTCGGTGAACGAGGCGATGCTGACCGGGGAGTCCGTCCCTGTTCTCAAGCAGGCAGGATCTCTGGTCATCGCTGGCTCGATTAACGGGGAGGGCGCAGTCACCATCGAGGTGAAGAAGACCGGCGCGGATTCGTACCTCGCCCAGGTTACCGAACTGGTGAGGTCCGCTCAGCAGAGCAAGTCCCGCACACAGAGTCTGGCCGGCCGGGCGGCGCTGGTACTGACCATTGTCGCCTTGGGCGGAGGAGTCATAACCCTGTTCGCCTGGATAGGCCCTCTGGGGCAGGACTTCGTCTTCGGGCTTGCCCGCATGGTCACTGTAATGGTCATCGCCTGCCCCCACGCCCTGGGACTGGCCATACCGCTGGTCGTTGCGGTATCGACTTCACTCGCAGCGAGGAGTGGCTTCCTCATCAAGAACCGGGACGGTTTCGAGCAGGCGCGTAGTATCCAGTCCATCCTCTTTGACAAGACCGGCACCCTGACGGAGGGCAGATTCGGCGTCACCGACACCATTGCGCTGAGCGACAAGATGACTGAAGACGACGTGTTGCGTTACGCCGCGTCAGTGGAGGGCAATTCAGAGCACCCGATAGCCAGGGGCATCGTGGCGTCAGCCCGCGACACCATGCCCGTGACTGAGTTCAAGGCAATTCCCGGCAAGGGAGCGCAGGGCAAGGTCAACGGCAAGGAAGTGATGGCCGTCAGCCCTGGTTACCTCGTGGAGCACAAGATCGAGATGCGCGATGACCGCATCGACGAGCTTGCGACGCAAGGCAAGACGGTGATATTCGTGCTGATTGATGGAGACTTGATGGGTGCCATCGCACTGGCAGATGTTATCCGCCCCGAGTCAAAGCAGGCCATCGTCGAACTCAAGGAGATGGGCATTCGCTGCATGATGATCACCGGCGACAACAGCCGGGTGGCCAAGTGGGTCGCGAACGACATCGGCCTCGACGAGTACTTCTCCGAGGTGCTGCCGGAACAGAAAGCCGCCAAAGTCAAGGAAGTACAGTCCAGGGGGCTCAAGGTGGCGATGACCGGCGATGGCGTGAACGACGCGCCAGCGCTGGCGCAGGCGGATGTGGGCATCGCCATTGGCGCGGGCACCGACGTCGCCGTGGCCACCGCGGATATCGTGCTCGTCCGCAGCAATCCTCTCGACGTTGTCGCGACGATCAAGCTCTCGAAGGCTACCTACCGCAAAATGGTGCAGAACCTGGTCTGGGCCACCGGTTACAACGTCATCACCATTCCACTCGCCGCAGGCGTGGCCTACAGTCTGGGAATCGTGCTCGACCCGGCAATCGGCGCCGCCCTGATGGCAGCCAGCGCGACGATAGTAGCCATCAATGCGAAGTTCTTGAAAGTGGAACGATAGCCCGGGACGTCATCGACTGAAGCTGCCGAGGCACAGACCTTGAGTCGACGGAATCGCGAACGTGGTGCTGCAGGCACCGGTGTTACCGCCCCTGATCCACAGGACGGTAAAGGTACCAGTAGACCGTCCCTACAAAGAACGCTCCGCCGATGACGTTGCCGATGGTCACCGGCAGCAGGTTCAGCAGCAGAAACTGTCCCCACGTCACCGACGCGCCGTAGAACATGCCGGTCGGGATGAAGTACATATTGGCGACGCTGTGCTCGAAGCCGATGGCCGCGAAGGCCATGATGGGAAACCAGATGCCAAGTATCTTGCCGGCCACGTCATCCGCCGAAACCGTCAGCCACACAGCGAGACACACCAGCCAATTGCAGCCGATTCCCTTCAGCAGCAGAACCAGGAAATCCTGGGCCACCTTGCCCTCGGCGATGGCGACGATGCTGGAGCGCCAGGGATCGTGCAGCAGCAGCCCCGTAAGGAAGGTGAGTCCGTAGGCGACCGCCAGTGAGCCGACGAAGTTGCCGATGTAGGCCAACGTCCAGTTGCGTGCCACCGATGTCCAGGAGATCCGCCGGGACAGTGCCGCAGGTATGCACACCGCCGCATTGCCGGTGAAGAGCTCCGCCCCCGCTATGATCACCAGCATGAGGCCCACAGGGAAGACGGCCGCGAAGACGAACTTCTGCAGCCCCGGGTTCTCACTCGCCACACCGGCCATGCCTCCGCCAACGGTGACCGCAAGCAGCCCGCCGAATGCAACGTACGCGCCGGCCAGGAAGCCCAGCACAAGGAGACGCCCGGCGTCCATACCGACCTTGGCGCAACCAATATCGCCAACCGCACAGACGATGTCACGGGGATTTCTGCAACTCATGCGTTACTCAAGCCTCCAGCTTCGCTGCGGACAAAGGCGCAGTTGGGCAGTCTACCCGTGACGGCGCTCACGCGTCAAGCTGCCAGGCTCTGGTGCGACTGCGGGTACACACTTGAGAGAAGGTGATGTGTCACTAATCCCCTGGACGAGTACAGCGTGTTGCGTCCGTCAAAGTGGTGCACTAGAATAGCCCCGCACACGCCGGCTGCGTTGGTGAGCCCGGGCGCGTCACGTCTCTCGCGGCAGTCTATTCGGTCCTCGCCTCTGTGGCCCGTCGAGAAATCGGATGAACGTCTATTCCCTGGCATCGAGCGTGGTACGATTTCGCAAGCTCTGGAAATCGTACCTGATCCAGAGCGCCCTCGCCGGCCTGACCACCTACGTCATCCTGATGATTCTCAGCCGGGAGAGTGCGGTGGTCATCGCTGCCCTGGGTGCAAGCGCCTTCATCGTCTTCGCCCGGCCGTTCGACCTCACCGCGCGTCCCCGCAACGTCATCGGCGGCCACCTCATTGGCTTCGGCGTGGGCTCCCTCTGCGCGATGGGGCCACAACCCACTACGGAGGTGACGCTGATCTGGTACGCACTCGCAGTGTCACTCTCGGTCTTCCTGATGGTGGCGTTCTACACGCAACACCCGCCGGCTGCCGCCACCGCCCTTGGCGCCGCCATGCGCGGCTGCTCGCAGGATATGCTGCTCGCCATCATCACCATCACCCTGGCGCTCTCCCTCGCTCACTACTTCTTGAAACCTTACCTGAGGAACCTGTTCTGATGAGAATACTGGCCATCGAGACCTCATGCGACGAAACCGCGGCCGCGGTGGTTGAGAACGGAACGAGCGTGCTCTCCAACGTCGTCGCGTCACAGATAGAGATACACCGGCGCTACGGTGGAATCGTGCCCGAGGTCGCATCTCGCCAGCACGTCCTTTCGATGGTGCCTGTCTATGAGGAGGCGCTGCAGTGCGCCGGAGTGCGGCTGGATGACATCGACCGCATCGCCGTGACGTACGGACCCGGGCTTGCCGGGTCGCTCCTCGTCGGCGTCAACTTCGCCAAGGCGCTGGCAGTTGCGCGCGGCATACCGCTTCACGGCATCAATCACATGGAGGCGCACGTATACGCGAACTGGCTGGCGTATCCCGCTGAGCGCGAGGACGAGTCCCGCTTTCCGGCACTCTGCTTCATCGTCTCCGGGGGACACACAGAGATGCACCTCATGACCGAGCACGGCCGTTACCGTCTGCTGGGACGTACCCGCGACGATGCAGCGGGTGAGGCCTTCGACAAGGCGGCCCGCCTGTTGGAGCTTGGCTACCCCGGGGGGCCCGTCATTCAGCGGGCCGCCACCGACGTAGCCGACCGTTACCCGCTGCCGCGGGCGTGGTTGAACGGGACCCACGATTTCAGCTTCAGCGGTCTGAAGACCGCGCTCTGGCACCTGGTGCATCGAGAAGGAGTACTCGGACACCCGGAGCTTGTCGCGCGTGCCGCCGCCAGCTTTCAGGAAGCGGTCGTCGATGTGCTCATCGGCAAGGTTCTCGGCGCGGCCGAGGACTTCGGCGTCGGCTGCATCATGGTGAGTGGCGGCGTCGCCGCCAACGCCCTGTTTCGAGACAGGCTGACGAGAGAATCGCCAGTCACCGTGCTCATCCCGCCGCTGGCGCTGTGCACCGACAACGCTGCGATGGTCGCAGCGTGCGCCTACTTCTCGGCGCTGCAACGGGAACCGGGTGGATCGGACCTCGACGTCGTCCCCGCCCTGGCATTGACGTGACCGTTGCGCTATGCGGCGCTGGACAGTGGCAACCGCGAGAGAAAGCCGCTCATCCGCTCGATGGCCTGCTCGATCCGTTCCATGGATGTGGTATACGCCAATCGCAGGTAGCCTTCACCCTGTGCGCCGAAGACCGAGCCGGGCAGTGTGGCCACCCCGGCCTGCTGCAGCAACAACTGCGCCAGTTCTCTGTCGTTCACACCAACGCCGCGAACGTCCGGGAAGGCGTAGAACGCCCCTGGCGGCGTGTGACATGAGACACCAGGCATCCGGTTCAGTCCTGAGACAAGCACATCGCGGCGACGCCGGAACTCGCTCACCATCGAGGAGACGCAGTCCTGCGGTCCCCGGAGGGCCTCGACCGCAGCCAGTTGTACGAAGGTATTACTGCAGCTCACGCTGTTCGCGACCAGCCGGACCATGGGCTCGACCAGCGACGGCGGCAGTATCGCGTAGCCCAATCTCCAGCCCGTCATGCAGTACGTCTTGGAGAAACCACTGAGTACGATGGACCGTTCCCGCAATCCAGGAAACTCGAGAACGCTGCGTGGCCGGCCCTCATAGAAGATCTCTTCGTACGTCTCGTCGGACAGAACAGTCAGGTCATGCCGCTCGGCCACATCGGCAATCACCTCCAGGTCCTCGTCCGTCAGCATCCCGCCGGTCGGATTGTGGGGAGAATTCAGCGTCAGCAACCTGGTGCGGGGCGTGACCGCAGCCTTCAACTCGTCAAGGTCAACACGAAAACCTGACTCACCACGCAACGGGACAGGCACCGCCCTGGCGCCGGCGAAGCCGATCACCGCAGGAAACGCCGCGAAGGCAGGATCAAGGTAGATGCCCTCATCTCCCGGCTGCAGCGTCAGCAGTGCGCCATAGAACAGCACGGGCCGCAACCCGGGTGTGACCACCACGCAGTCCGGATCGACAGCTACGCCACGCGACGCTCCGATCCGTTCAACGATGGCCTCGCGCAGGGAGCGTACCCCCTGGGAATCGCAGTAGTGCGTGCCGCCAGCGTCGACCGCCGACTTGACGGCATCCCGGATGTGGGTCGGCGTGTCGAAGTCGGGCTCCCCGATCTCGAGATGCACCACATCAACTCCGCGCGACTCCAGGTCACGCGCCTGCAGCAGCATCTGTATCGCCGGTTCCGAGGGAAGACCGCCAACGCGAGCGGTAACCTGCATGTCGCCTCCAATCATAGTGCCGGCCTCGCAGGATTGCAGGCCACCGGGCGATTGCCCGCTGCGACTCAGCCGACTTCTTCTTTGCCGTCAACCCGCGCCTCACCAGAGCGTACCAGCGCTGCCTTGGCAAGTGGCGGCGTGATGAGTTCGTTTATGATAACAGACGCGAGAGTCGCGCTCACCATCGCGCTGGCGAGGGCCGGGAAGCTGGTGGCCGCCACCAGAACCAGTCCAACGGACACGCCCGCCTGGGGCATCAACGCCAGGCCGATGTTTTCGCCCACGCGGGGCGGCGCGCGCCCGACAACGCCACCCAGGCGTGCACCTGCGTACTTGCCGACACACCGCGTCAGCACGATTACCGCGGCAAACGGACCGGCCAGGGCGAATGAACTCGCATCGAAGTGCAGCCCGGAGATGACGAAGAACATGGTGAACAGAACCGCCTGGACCTCATCCACAGCGACCACCAGGTCACCGCTCTTCTTGCGGTTGCCGATGACAAAACCGAGGGTCATGCAGGCGATAATGCCGGACAGCCCCGCCATCTCGGCCAGGCTGTAGCACAGCAACACCATGCCGAGCACCAGTACCAACGCCAGTTCCCGTGAGCGAACAAGGCGTGACAGGAGCAGTGCGCCAAAGGCGATTCCGAACCCGAGAACCACGGCGCCACCGAGATGCCACACCGGCTCCCCGATGACGGCGAGCATTGAACCAGCCGTCGAGGTTCCCATCAGCACGCTGGAGTACGCAGCCGCCACGGCGAACAGGACCACCGCGACGCCATCATCCAGCGCGACAACCGCCAGCAGAGTGGTCGTCATCGGCCCCTTGGCGCGCAACTCACGTATGATGGCGAGTATTGCCGGCGGGGCCGTCGCCGCCGCGATTGCACCCATCAGCAGTCCGAAGGGGAGATATGTCTCAACCATCGAGTAGCCCGGCATGACTCTCGGTGCAACAAGCACCAGTCCGGCCGTTACGGCCATGAAGCCTCCCAGGCACTGGAGCAAGGTGATCCAGGAGATGCTCCTGCCCAGCGACCGGAGCGTCGCGATATTGAGGCTCGTACCAATGAGGTAGGCGATGACCGCCAGCGACGTCGAAGTAATGGGTTCGAACGATTGAACCGCGTCCGCACCGATGAGGCCCGATACCGTTGGCGCCAGAACAACGCCGACGATCACGTATCCGGTGATGCTCGGCAGATTCAGACGCCGCGAGATGAGGCCGCCCGTCAGTCCAAGGACAAGCACAAGCCCGAGTGAAGCCAAGATATGCATGATTAATCAGCAACAGCAACCGAAGACGAAATCGCGAGGGGAATAACGAGTGGCAACGCCCGTGCCCGCGCCTCTCGTGTCGCCAGCGGCCCAGCGTAACTTCCTGCCAGTCTTTGTATCAGCCGTTCAGCATACTGCAACTATCGATGTAGTACGCTGCAATTATCCCCTTCATCGACAGTTCGCCGATGAGGCGCCCCTCATCAACGACCGCCAGATGCCTGATTCTTCGTTCCCAGAGCAGTTCGAGAGCATCAGCCACTGTGTTCTTCGGTCCACAGGAGATGACCGGCGACACCATGAACTCCTCCGCCGTCGACATGTCACCGTGATACAGAGACTTCGGTCGGAACACACCTGTCGCGTACATCCTGTCAGGCAATGGATTGAGCATCTCGAGGAAGTCTTTTTCGGTCACTATCCCCAGCGGCTTGGGATTCCCCTCACCCTCACCCTTGGCCTCAACCACCCACACGTGGCTGCGCCGTCGCAGCAGGCGTGCCACCTTGCACAGGCTCGCCGTCCGTTCCACAACGGGGGGTTCCGGGTTCATCACCTCGGATACCAGCACCTTGCCGAACTCAAGCTCGCCCATGACCATTCATCCGGTCGGACCATATCGCGTGAGCGTCTCGCCGGGACCTAAGCATAGCACCATAGCGACACGGTGTCATCAACACAATGCGGAATCTGTCAACGCCGCCGTCTTCGCCACCGCAACACGATGGCGCGATTGAGCCCAGCGCCCGCCCAGCGGACACTCCGCGCAGCGTCCGCGGCGGCAGAACTCCCGGAAGAGTTGCAGCATCCCCTGCTGCTCGGAGGCCGTAGCGGCGCTGCGCGGTAGCCCAAGCTGCCGCCGCATGTGGCGCGTGACCGCATTGGGCGAAGCCGCCGGGTAGGCTGCCATCAGTTGCAGCACGGTATCGAGCCCCTTGCTGTCACGACTGCGAAGCATTGCCGTCGCAAGCCAGGGCAGCAGTGCGTTCACCACTATCTCGCGGGCCTTCGAACCACCGATGACGTCCGATTCACGCGTTACCAGGCCGAAGTCGTAGTGACAGCGCCAGTAATCATCGCCGGGCCGCCGGAAGAGCCGCTCGAGCAGCCGCGAGCACTCAGGCGCGCCACATCCCCGCTCCTGCATCAGAGCGACTGCAGTCGCCGCGATCCCCCGGATATCAGGCCACAACGCGGCCAGCGCCGCCATCCGTCTCACCGGGTGGTTGTTGGGATACAAGCCGGTGAGCCGCCATTCCTGCGACTCCATGGGCGCCAGCGCAGAGGATAGCCCTCGCCACCACGCCTCCCAACGTTGCGCCACGCGACCAGCACCCATTCCCGCTGCCATCCGCTGGGAGGGCAGCAATCCGGCCAGCCCAACGGTCAGAGCGCCGCGGTATCCGGCATCGGCACACGGCAACGACGTAAGCAAGCCACAAGCCGCCAGCCGTTTGCCGAGTTCCATCGCCGGCGCCGCGTTGGCCGCGTAGCCGAGCGCGCGGGCCACCCTCACCGCCAGCATCGCTGTAAGATCCGACTTCTCCACCCGCGCCGCAAGCTCACTGGCACGGCCGATTGTGCGTGCCAGACCGGCCTGCGACAGGACGATCCGCACCACAGCCTCATCCTGCCGTGCCCGCCATGCGCACGGCAGGCCCGACCGTCGCCACCCACCCGCCTGCGCCGGCAGGACGATCTCCGGAACGCTCCGACCGCCGTCAATGCGTATTGGCGACGCCTTGCCTTGACCACCCACCACATGCAGGATGAGGCGTCCATACGCCGCGTCCCCTTCGTGGCCGTGCCGCCTCCAGTCATCGCTGCGTAGGTGCAGTTCCACATCTCCGCGCACCGGAGGCGCGTGACCGAACGATACTACGGCGTCACGGTAGTCCGGACCGTAGTTGCCGGCCGGTATGCCGGGGTAGAGTACGTGCACCGACTCTCCCTCAACGGTCACCAGCGGGCGCCCGACGGCGCCCGCCCACAGCGCATGCATCTCACGTTCCGAGGCGAATATCCGTTTCCGTGTAGCCATGCCCAACAAAAAGGGGGGAATCAGCGCCCCCGCCCATCAACCCGGGCGCCATACTCGAAATCGCTGCTCTCCGCCACCAGACCAAGCAGCGTGATGGACGTACCCCGGGGTTCGTACTGCCCAGTTTCCCATTCGCTGACCGTTTGCTGGCGCACGCCGAGCCTGTCCGCCATCTGCGTCTGCGTCAGACCAAGATGTGAGCGGAGGGCTCGAATGCGCCTTCGGTCCCAGGAAGTCTTTTTCATCCGTCCAGCAGAGTGTATACACGGTTGAGTGTAGGAATCAAGGGGCATGGTCGACTTGCACGCCACGGCGCCTGTGCTATAATGTCTGGCAGTCTTAGCAGTCGACTGCTAATCAAAGCAAATCGAGGTAGGAGGTAGGTATGTCCAAGCTTGTGCCCCTTGGAGACAGGGTCGTTATCAAGCCCTCTCCGAAAGAAGAAGTCAGCAAAGGAGGAATAGTCCTCCCCGACACCGTCAAAGAGAAGCCCCAGGAGGGTGAGATCATCGCGGTTGGCGCCGGGAAGCTCACCGACGACGGCAAGAGACTGCCGATGGACGTGAAGGTGGGTGACATCGTCATCTACTCCAAGTACGCCGGTACCGAGTTCAAGGACAAGGACGAGGAACTGGTCATCATGCGCGAGAGCGACATACTCGCCAAGAAATCGTAGCGAATCATATCAAGGAGAAATGCGCAATGGCTAAACAGGTACTCTTCGGCGAAGAGGCTCGCAAGAAGCTCAAGACCGGCATCGATACGCTGGCCGATACCATCCGGGTAACTCTTGGGCCTCGCGGTCGCCCCGTCGCCCTCGACAAGAAATTCGGCGCGCCCAACGTCATCAATGACGGTGTGGCCATCGCCAAGGAAATCGAATTGCCCGATCCGTTCGAGAACATGGGCGCCCAACTGGTCAAGGAGGCGTCAACCAAGACCAACGATCAGTGCGGCGACGGCACCAGCACGTCCGTCATCCTGGCTCAGGCGATCGTGCACGAGGGTTTCAAGAACATCGCCGCCGGCGCCGACTCCCAGTCGCTCAAGCGCGGCATCGAGAAGGGCGTCGCCGCTGTCGTTGACGAGCTTAAGAGCATGGCCATCCCCGTCAAGGGCAAGGAGCAGGTGGCACAGGTTGCCGCCCTTTCCGCCGTCGACAAGGAGATCGGCGAACTCATCTCCGACGTCATGGAGAAGGTTGGCAAGGACGGCGTCATCACCGTCGAGGAAGGCAAAGGTCTCGCCTTCGAGACTGAGTTCGTCGAGGGCATGAAGTTCGACCGTGGCTACATCAGCCCCTATTTCATCAACAACCCTGAGACGATGCGCGTCGAGCTGGACGACCCCTACATCCTTATCACCGACAAGAAGGTCTCCGCACTCAACGACATCCTCCCCGCCCTGGAGAAGATGGTGCAGACTTCCAAGAACGTCGTCATCATCGCTGAGGACGTCGAGGGCGAGCCGCTGGCCACACTCGTGGTGAACAAGCTGCGCGGCACACTGAGCCCGCTGGCCGTCAAGGCTCCCGGATTCGGCGATCGCCGCAAGGCCATGCTGCAGGATATCGCGGTGCTCACCGGTGGCACGGTCATCTCCGAGGAGGTTGGCCGCAAGCTCGACTCCGTCACCGTTGAGGACCTCGGCCGCGCCCGCCGAGTCGTCGCTGACAAGGACAACACCACCGTAGTCGAGGGCAAAGGCAAGCCCGAGGCCATCGAAGCCCGCATCAAGCAGATCCGCTCGGAAATCGAGAGCAGCACCTCCGACTACGACAAGGAGAAGCTGCAGGAGCGGCTGGCGAAGCTCGCCGGCGGCGTCGCGGTCATCAAGGTCGGCGCAGGCACCGAGGTCGAGTTGAAGGAAAAGAAGCACCGCGTCGAGGACGCGCTCAGCGCCACTCGAGCAGCCGTCGAGGAAGGCATCCTCGCGGGCGGCGGCGTCTCCCTGCTGACCGCATCCAAGGCGCTCGACAGCATGAAGCTCAGCGGTGACGAGGCAACCGGCGTCACCATCCTGAAGCGCGCCATCGAAGAGCCGCTGCGCTGCATCGCCACCAACAGTGGCCGTGAGGCTTCCGTGGTTGTGAACCGCGTCAAGGACAGCCCCAAGGGCATCGGCTATGACGCGATGAACGACGAACTGGACGTCAACATGATCGAGCGTGGCATCGTCGACCCGCTGAAGGTTACCCGTTCCGCGCTGCAGAATGCTGCCAGCATCGCCAACATGATCCTCACCACCGAGAGCCTCATCACCGACATTCCCGAGAAGGAGAAGGCTCCGGCCATGCCCCCCGGAGGTTACCCCGACTACTAGGCGGCAACCGGGATAGAGACAGAGAGGGGCCGCGCACGCGGCCCCTCTCTTTGTGTTGTCGCGCTGCGGCCGGCGGTCACCGCATGTCCGCAAGCTCGGGCGCAGGAACGCTCTGCACCGGTCCCACCACGGCCAGGCTCAGATTCTCGTTGCGCAGTAACTCGGCAGCAACCTGCGACACGTCCGCAAGAGTGACCGCATCGATACGGGAGCAGACCTCGTCAAGGGTCAGAACCTCACCATTGAGCAACTCCTGCCCCGCATACCACAAAGCCGCGTTCTGCGTATCTTCGAGCCGCAGCTCCAGCCGCCCCTTCACCAGTTCTTTCGCCCGCTGCAGTTCCTCCGTCGTTACGTCCATGCGCACACGCCCCAGTTCCTGCAACAGAGCCTCCACGCACTCGTTAACGCGGGAGGGATCCACCCCGGCGTACACCACCATCGAGCCAGCAGAGAGAAAGTGCTCGTTGTAGCTGTGGATGTCATACGCCAGTCCGCGCTTCTCACGTATCTCCGTGAAAAGGCGACTGCTCATGCCGCCACCCAGAATGACCCCGAGAGCGTCGGTTGCATAGCGCCTGCGATCACAGCGGGAGACGCCATGCACCGCCAGGCAGACATGCGCCTGTTCTCCATCACGAGTATCCACGCCAACCCTGGGACCTTGCTGTTCCGGGTCAGTGTGATAGCCTTTGTCGCTGCAACCCTCAGGCAGTCCGGCGCAGCGCGACTCGATCTCACGGCATACCTCTGCATGTGTCACATTGCCGGCGACGCTCACCACCATGTTGCCCGACAGATAGTGCTGACCGACATACCCCAGAATGGCGTCGCGGCTCAGGGCCGCGACAGTCTCCTTGCTGCCGGCGACGTCACGTCCGAGCGGCTGACCGGGCCAGAGCAGGGCGTCGATGAGCATGCTGGCGCGCTGCTGCGGGATATCGAGGTTCATGTTGATCTCCTCGATGACCACCTGCCGCTCCTTCTCGACCTCTGCCGGATCGAATACGGAGTGCAGCGCGATATCGAACAGCAGGTCCACCGCCGTCGTCATGTGGGGACGAGTCACCTTGGCCCAGTAGACGGTCTCCTCGCGGCCGGTGCTGGCATTCAGTATGCCGCCGATGCCCTCGATCTCACTGCTGATGTCCTTTGGCGTCGGGCGGCTCCCGGTCCCCTTGAAACAGAGATGCTCGATGAAGTGGCAGACGCCCGCCTCCTCATCACGCTCATAACACGCTCCCACCGCAGTAGCCAGCGCCACCCCAACCGAACGGGACTGTGGCATGGGGCAGGTGATGACCGTGAGGCCGTTGACGAGCACCGTTCGCTGATACATGAGCCGCAATTCTACGGGCGGCGCCGTCCGGCGTCAACGCTCGTGTACGCGCCAGGAATCCCACAGATGACTGACACTCGCCTGCAGCGCTTTCATTGACGCTCCGCCGAACGGCCTATAGACTTGTGGCGATCGGGTCAGAGGACCCGCACCAGGGGAGGCTCGATGCAGCGCAAGACGAAGATCATCTGCACCATCGGTCCGGCAAGCGAGTCCTATCAGACGCTCGAGAAGCTCGCCCGAGCAGGCATGGACGTTGCCCGGCTCAACTTCTCCCACGGGACCTATGAAGAGCACGCGCGCCGCATCGAATACCTGCGTCAGGTTTCGAACGCCACCGGCCGTCCACTGGCCGTGCTGCAGGACCTGCCCGGCCCCAAGATCCGCACGGGCAAGCTCGCCGTGGAGAAGGTCTGGCTGAAAGAAGGGTCACATATCACCCTGACCACAGAGCAGATACTGGGGGATGAGCGCCGGGTCTCGGTCACACTGGACTCACTGGCACGGGACGTGCGGCCAGGCGATTCGATCTTCGTTAACGACGGCACGATACGGCTCGAGGTGCGCACCACGACCGACACCGAAATAGACTGCCTCATCGTGGCAGGCGGTGTGCTGACGCAGATGAAGGGCATCAACGTACCAGGCGTCAAGCTGAGCACCGACGCGGTCACGGAGGACGACCTGCGTCATCTCGCTTTTGGACTGGCCCACGGCATCGATTTCGTTGCCCTCTCGTTCATCACCAACGCTCATGACGTGCGCCGTGCAAAGGAGTTCATCCGCGCCAGCGGCTCCGACATCCCGGTAGTTGCCAAGATCGAGCGTAGCGAGGCGCTGAAGAACATCGACGAGATCATCGAGGCGACGGACATCGTGATGGTCGCCCGGGGCGACCTCGGCGTGGAAGTGCCGCTCAGGCGTGTGCCGGCGGAACAGAAGCGCATCGTGGCCAAGTGCAATGCGGTCGGCAAGCCCGTCATTGTCGCCACGCAGATGCTGGAATCCATGGTCTTCTCCCCACGCCCAACGCGGGCCGAGGCGAGCGACGTATTCAACGCGATACATGATGGCGCCGACGCCATCATGCTCTCCGAAGAGACGGCAGCCGGGAGCTACCCGGTCCAGGCCGCCGGCACCATGGCGGCGATAGCCATAGAGGCGGCGACCACGCTGCCCTACCAGGCCATTCTGCAGCAGAAGGTGGACACCGTGATGCCGCAGCCGGATGACGCCATCAGCTACGCCGCGGTGAGCATCGCCGAGCAGGCGGGCGCCAATGCCATCGTCGCGTTCACCACATCGGGCAGCACGGCGATGCGCGTGGCGAAGTACCGACCGAAATGTCCCATTCTCGCGATCACGACCAGCGACCGGGTATTGCGCCGACTGGCGCTGGTCTGGGGCCTCACCCCCGTCCTTACGGAGGAGTACCATTCGCTTGAAGAGCTGTACGCCATGGGCTCAACCATCGCACAGCGCACGGGTATGGCCTCCACCGGAGATCTCATCGTGATAACCGCAGGCGTGCCATTCGCAACGGCCGGAAACACGAACATGCTCAAGGTGCATCAGGTGCTGTAGCCGCCGTCACAGGAAGCGACGGAATGGTACAGCAGCACCTGCTACACTCGTGTGAGACAGTCCTTCCGGCCCACAGAACATCCCGCGAGGCATACGCTCCAACCCAACCTGTTTGCCGGACCTGGCCAGGGAGAGCAACCGCAGTCACTGTTGCGCTCCTGGGGACTGCACGATGGTCAAAGCGGACCTGCACGTCCACAGCCGATATTCGGAACGGCCGGCCAACTAGCTGGCACGGCAATTCAGCATTCCGGAATCCTTCACCGACCCGCTGCACATCTACCACACGGCCCGGGCTCGCGGCATGAGCCACGTCACGCTCAGACCTCATGCGGCAGGTGGAGGACTGCAACGTCGCTTTCCCCGGCTACCTCGATGGAGAGGCGCTGGTGCAGGCGTACCACGGCGCCGACCTGTTCGTCTTCCCATCAACAACGGACACATTCGGCTGCGTCATCCTTGAAGCGCACGCGTGCGCGGTGCCAACCGTCATCACCGATGCCGGGGGGCCACGCGACATAGTCATTCCGGGAGAGACGGGGGTGGTGGTGCCGGCGCGCGATGCCACCGCGCTGCGTCAAGGCATCGAGTCCATGCTGGACCGGCACAAGCTGCAGCAGATGGGTGTGCGCGCCCGCGCCGTCGTTGAAGCTCGCAGCCTGGACCGTACCTTCCTCGAGTACTGGAAATGCTACGAGCGGCTCCCCGTACCGGGGCCTACCACGTCCTGCGCTGAAGCCATCCGCGAGACGCCACGAAGCTGACGGGCACGGTTCATCCACGGGACACGCCACACCATTCGGGCTCCATCGCCCACAGCCTGCCACATACGCCCGGGTTGTGTCGTGAGCAGGTGTGACCGGTTACACCAACGGCCAGGCGACCCGAGGCCCACGAAGTCCCGGCATGAGGAAGTCGGGGGCCCCGCGCCGTCTCGGGCGCGGGGCTCGTCACGCGCATCAACATTCTTAACACCACCTTAACGCCATGCTAAGGCGCGCTTAACGTCTGGAGGCTAGACTGGTCCGCGTGGAAAGAGAAGGACAGGAGGTATACACAGTGAGTCCACTGAATCGGAAGACGGTGCGGCTGCTCGCGCTATCGCTGCTCGCCGCGATCGCCCTCGTGGGCGCCGGTTGTGCCGGCGACAACCAGCCGGAGGACAACGGCGTGCTATCGGGGACGTTCAGTATCCTGGGATCCAATACCGTGACCCCACTCTCGACCATGTGGGCAGAGGAATTCATGACCGCTCATCCCAGGGTGAACATCGCCATCTCCGGCCCTGGGTCCGGCGCAGGCATCGCGGCGCTCATCGACAGCACGACGGATATCTGTCAGTCCTCTCGTCTCATCAAGTCAAGCGAGATTGACCAGGCGAAGGCAAAAGGCGTGAATCCCTACGAGATAATCGTGGCCAGCGACGGCCTTGCCGTCGTCGTGCACCCGGCCAACCCGGTTTCGGAGCTGACGATCGAACAGCTCTCCGCCATCTATAGCGGCAAGGTGACCAACTGGAAGGAAGTGGGCGGCGCGGATGCCCCGATCGTCGCCCTGGCGCGCGATACCAACTCGGGCACGCACGTCTTCTTCAAGGAACACGTCGTCCAGATGGACGGTTTGTCGACGAAAGACTCTTCGCTCGAGTATGGCTCCAGCATAATGCTGCTGCCATCCACCGAGGCCGGAGTGACTGAGACCGCGAACAACTCGAATGCCCTCTTCTATCCGGGACTGGGCTACGTCAGCGACGAAGTGAAAGTGGTCGGCGTCAAGAAGACCGCATCAGAAGCTGCGGTGAAGCCGTCGGTCGAGACGGTACTGGACGGCACGTATGCGGTGGCTCGTCCCCTGCTGTACTACACCAATGGCGAGCCGACCGGCCTCATCAAGGCGTTCATTGACTACTGTCTCTCTGATGCCGGACAGGAGATAGTCGTGCAGAGCGGCTATGTGCCCGTGAGGTGACTTCGTTAGAATAGGCAGAGAACCGGAAATGGCAATGCGCACTACACCCGACCATCCCCCTGCAAGCGCAGGCAAGAGCACCAACGCCGCAGCCGCCTCCGTGCCGCGGCGCCGGTCGCGTTTCGGTGAGAAGCTGATCGAGGGGTTCATCTTCATCAACGGACTCATCGCGATCATCATCCTGGTGGGTGTGCTCGTGCTGCTATTGAGGACGGGGCTCCCGGCCTTCACTCACTCCACCCCGTGGGAGTTCCTCTTCGGCACGAAGTGGTATCCCGTGTCCGAGCCGCCGACCTTCGGGATCGCGCCGTTCTTCGTGGCGACACTGTGGGTAACCGGAATCTCGACCGCCCTGGCCGTCCCCATCGGCGTCGCCTGCGCCGCCTACCTGGCGGAGGTGGCGCCACCCGCCGTGAGAGAGGCGGTGAAGCCCATCGTCGAGCTGCTGTCCGGCATCCCCTCGGTGGTGATGGGCTTCATCGGACTGGCACTGCTCTCTCCCTACGTGCAGAATGCGTTCAACCTCAACACCGGATTGTGCGGCTTCACGGCCGCGATCATGCTTTGTCTGATGTCTCTGCCCGTTATCGTGAGCGTGTCCGAGGACGCGCTGCGGGCGGTGCCGAACTCATTCCGAGAGGCGTCCTTCGCGCTGGGAGCGACGCGCTGGGAGACGATAATCCACGTGTGCATCCCCGGAGCCATATCCGGCATCGCCGCCGCGGTGATGCTTGGCGTCGGGCGTGCCATCGGCGAGACGATGACCGTACTGATGGTGGCCGGCGGAGCGCTCGCGGTGCCCAATGCGCCCACGGACCCGATGATGCCGATGACCGCCGCCATCGCTTCGGGCATCGGCAACGCAGTGCGCGGCGGCCCTCAATACCAGGCGCTCTTCGCCATCGGCATCGTCCTGTTCATCATGACGCTGTTCGTCAACTTCATCGCCGACCGGGTGCTTGAGCAGCAACGGCGCCGATTCTCGAGGACGTAGGGGACCGCAGAAATGCACAGACGACGTATCACACAGAGAGCGGCCACTGTCCTGCTGCTGGCTGCGACCCTGGCCGTCGTGCTGCCGGTCCTCTTGATCATCGGTTACATGGTCGTCCACGGCGCTCCGGCGCTGTCGTGGGAGTTCATCTCCGAGCCGCCCAGGATGGCGGGGAAGGCGGGCGGAATACTGCCGGCGATAGTGGGGACGTTCTACCTTATGCTTGGGACCATCCTGTTCGCGCTGCCAATCGGCG
>CAYNXN010000004.1:0-27790 GCA_964401175.1 uncultured Dehalococcoidales bacterium
TCAAGAACATGAAGGGGGTGATGCCCGGCGGCGAGAAGCGCAAGAGCCACCTCCTGGGATTGGATATGGCGATTGTGGATCTCTGTACCGTGGCGCCGCCTCGCTACGCCATCATCGATGCCACGGTGGGAGCCGAGGGCATGGGCCAGTACCCGGAGGATGCGAGGGAGATGGGACTGATTGTGGCCGGCAGCGATCCGCTGTATGTGGATGTGGTGGGCGCGTCGCTGATGAGCATCGACCCCGGTCAGATCATGCACCTGCAGTACATGGCCGAGCGTCAGGACCAGCGGGCGGCGCTTGACGCCATCGAAGTGGTGGGCGAGCCGTTGGAGGACCACCGTCAGGTGTTCACCACCGGATTCGAGGTATTCCGCTCGCGCTTTCCTGAGGTTACCATCCTTCGTGGCGATTCTGCCTGCAGCGGCTGCACCAACGAGCTCGTGAGCGCGCTCACGTTCATCAAACAGGCGGGATACGCCGAGGAGATCCGGGGCCTCACCGTGGTCATCGGCAATGCTGTGGATGCCGGAGCGAGCGGCAAGGTGGTGGCGCTGGGCAAGTGCGCCATGGACTACCCCACCGCCGGCGTTCGCCTGGGGGGATGCCCTCCCAAGGAGTCCGAGATGGTCCGTGTGCTGGCCGAGGCCTGCGGCGCTGATCCGGCCGTTGTCATGACGACGATGCAGGGGGCCAGGAAGGCCGCATGGGACGAGTCGGAAGCACTGATGCAAAGGTAGCCCGCCCGTCCGTCTGGCGTCCTGCCCCGACGTGAGTTGTTGACTTTCCGCACAGGAAGGGGCGTGCGGTCGGTGTGGCGGCGTGTGTGCCGGCCCCGGACGACGGACTTACAAGGCACAGGGACAGACTGAGTGATGCGCAGCCGCTGCAGGCGGTTCCGGCTGGCTGTGGCGCATGGCCGCAAGTCGCTTTGCCATTCTGGTCCTTGACAGGCTTTTGCGGACGGGGTAATCTGATACTTGCCCCAGGTGATCAGGCGACGACACAGGGCCAGTTGTTCCGCGGTTCCATCGCCACCCGAGGTCTAAGGTCATCAACCGAGGGTTGAAGGTGGGTTGGATGCCCGGGAGACTCAGTCCCCCAGGAGTTGCAGGGCCACCCGGGGCATATTTGTGTCCATTTCGGTGTGACTTCTTGCCTGGCCGGCATGGCAACACTCCGGTCGATGCCGACCTGCGAGCCTGCGTCTGCCTTCCGGTCACGGGTGCACCCGCCGCTCGAGTTCCTGTGGCCGTCACCGACGGGCGCGTACCTCGCATTCCCTTTGCGCTGTGAGGCGGCGCGTGCCATAATCGGCCCTTCCGACTTTGCCGGCCTGTATGTCGAAATGAGGCTACGTCACGTGCTGCCCCAGCCCGGCTATCGCACCGCGTTCGCGCTGGCCTTTGCCATCGCGTTCCTGGTTCACCTGCAGTTGTTCTCACTCTCACCCATGGTGGAGCTCATCATGAGCGAGATGCGACTCACTCACGCCCAGTTCGGCATGGTCTTCTCCGCCGCGATGATAAGCCTGATACTGTTCCGGCTGCCCTGGGGACTCGTGGCCGACCGGCGCGGGTATGTGGGAGTGATGCGGCTGGCGCTCATCCTCTCAGCGCTGGCTGCTCTGCTCAGGGCGGTGTCGCAAGGCTATACCGGGCTGCTGGCCAGCCAGTTCCTGCTCGGCCTGGGATTGGCCGCGGCGATGCCGTGCCTCTCGCTCATCGTGAGGGCGTGGGCGCTGGAGCGGCCCGGACTGGGCACCGGCACGTATTTCGCCGGGTTCGCGGTGGGAAATGCCTCGGCGCTCGCACTGACGCCGCGGCTATTGACGCTGATGTCGTGGCGTGACGTATTCCTGGTGTATGCCGGGGTGGCCGTCGCGGTCTGCCTCGCCTGGTTCCTGCTGGGGCGCGGCCGCGGCCATGTGAGCTCTACGATGCGCCCCGGAGACCTGCGCCTTGTTCTGCGGCAGAAGCTGGTCTGGGTGCTGCTCTTTCTGTTGGTGGGCTCCATGGGCTGTTACGACACCCTGGCGAGCTGGATGCCGCGGGTGTTGCAGATGAAGGGACTGGAGTCCGAGTTTGCCTCGGTGCTGCCCCTGGGCTTTCTGGTTGCCGGACCGGTGACCGGATTGATGCTGGACCGTTTCCCCAGCCGACGGATGGTTGTCGCGTTGCTGGGCCTGGCCACGGCCGCCGCCACGCTGTTGATGATCTCGTCCTCGCTGCCGCTGTTGCTGCTCTGTCTCTTCACGGTGGGTTTCGCCACAACCGGCATCAGCGTCACCAGCCTGACGATGCCGGTCGAGCGGCCAGAGCTATCGCCCTACGCCGGAAGCGTGGTCGGCTTCGTCACCTCGGCATCGAATGTAGGGCCGCTGGTTATGCCCGTGGTCTTCGGGTATCTCATCGACATTACCGCCTTCTACGTCGCTTCGCTCCTCGCCGTGGCGGCGCTGGCCGTGATCGTGTTCACTGGCTGCTCCCGGCAGATGAAGTGAGGCTGACCAGCTTCAGATGCGCCGGGCCGGAGCCCTGCTGTTGGCATTGGCGCGCTTTGAATGGGAGAGGTTGACCGGCATTTCGTGGTGACACCCTCCACCCCGGTGATTGACCGGCGTGGCCGGCACTCTGTACCCTGAATGGCACCGGGGCGCCAGTCACAGCAGACGATACCGCTACTCCGCAGTCCTCAGACGCCTCGTTTCGGGAGCACGATGGAATCGATGCCGAATCAATCTGCTATGCGCCGGCGCGGTGGCCAGTGGCAGATACGCGATCTGAGGCGCGAGGCGCTGGTTGCCGTGCAGGTCGGCGCGGTTCTGGTGTTCGCGGCAAGCTTCGTGATGGGTGGCGCTCTTCGCGGACTGCTGGGTCCGTCTCAGGAGCTGAGCATTGCCGTTGACAGCGTTGTGGAGGTGCTCGCCGTGCCGATCTCCATTGTGGCAGTCATACTGCTGCACGAACTCGTCCACGCTGCCCTGTTCGCGCTGGCGGGGGGCAGGCCGCGTTTCGGTGCGAAACTCATCGGCAGGGTACTCCCGGTTGTCTACGCGACGTCGACCGTCCACCTGTCGAGAGATCGCTATCTGCTGGTGTGCCTGGGGCCTTTCGTGGCGCTGACGCTTGGCTGTCTCCTCATCGGCATCCTTGCCTCTGCCGACAACACGGCGGCGCTGGCGTTGCTGTTAATGGCCCTGAATGCCGGAGGCTCGGTGGGCGACTTCGTAACGGCGTGGCAGCTTGTGAAGCACGAGCGCGCCACGACATTTCAGGACACGGAGGATGGCTTCATCTGGATGGGCTCCTGCGGTGACTGAACTGCGTTGCCAACCCGGGGCTTGAGACGCGCCATCGAAGTACCGGTCACAGGAACTTCGAAGCTGCGTTCGTCGTTCCACTTGCCAGATGCCGGTGGCGCCTTCATATCGACATAATAATTCATTCCGGTCCGTGCCGCTGACGCGCGGGCCGGGATGGTTCGTACGTTGAGCCGGGTCTATTCGTCGATGATGGCCATCACCTCGACCTCGAGCAGCCATTCCTCGCGGGCCAGGTCCTTGACCACCAGCAGGGTGGTGGGCGGATACGGTGGGTTGAGGTACTGCGCGCGGATGCCCTTGAATATGGCGAAATCCTCGCGGTTCTTCAGGAAGATGGTCAGCTTGATGGCGTCCTTGAACGTGGCTCCCGCGGCGGCCAGCATGTGCTGCAGGTTCCTGAACACCTGATGGGTCTGCGCCACCAGGTCTCCGGGGCCCACCAGCTTTCCGTCGGCATCCCAGGGCACCTGGCCGGAGATGACCACCAGCGTCCCTCCTTTGACCTTCAATCCCTGGGAGTAGTCGCCCGCCGGCTTCGGTACGTTCGCGGGTTGCAGGTAGCTCTTCTCCATCGCGTTCCTCCTTCCGTGTTTGTGGGGTATCACTGATAGTACTCCGTGAGGATGCAGTTCGAAACCGCTGGTTCAAGTCGAGGCGCACAGGAACTGTATGGAACCAGCGGGGGCGGCTGATGGGACGTTCAATAAATCGCCCACGACAAGACCGGTTGCGGGCTTTCAGAGATGGGAAGACGTGGCGGACCCCTGCCCACTGTACAAAGACATTACTCAGCGGTCTTGCGCTCTCAATCGTACGAGGCGGACAGTGCCTTGCAGCCCCACCCGGTTCTCGATTACCGCCAGCAGGCCGATGACTTGCACCGGCAGTCGTCCGGGGTCGAGCACGCGATCCAGATCGGGTGGCGTCCGTATTCGATTGCACAGCGCAGTTGCAAGCGCGTCAGCCACCGCCGCTGAACACGCGAGGACAGTACATGCGTCGGCGCGACCGAAGCTGAGCGAATGGCCGACGGTACCACTTGAGGTGCAGATACCCAGTGGAGAATCATCGGGCCGAACTTCAATGGCCACGCGGCCGGTGAGGGGCGAATCGCCTGCGTAGAGCCCGACCGTTCGCGGTCGGGCTGCCGCCATGAAAATATCTCCGCCGTTCTCGACGATGACCTCTGTAGAGTAGGGCAGCAGGTCGCGCCCCACTGCCTCAGCAATGGCTCCAGCGACCGCAGCCATGGGACCAACGCCGGCAATGTGGCCAGCCTCTGCCATGGTGCGGATGATAGCGGGGGCGCCGGGCAGGGGACGTACCGGCTCAAGGCTGGTTGCGAAACGTGGATCTGAGCGGAGATAGTCCTGTATGGTGCGTCGGTGTCGACTGGTCGACTCCTCAGCCTCGCGTCGCAGCTCTCGTGACGTGCTCACGTAGAGGTCGGTGCTGCCGACGGTGACCGAATAGGAAACGAGGTCCTCGCACGCCACCCAGTCACGGTAGACGCGTCTATTGTGCAATTTCACCTAGAACACGATTGACATTGCGCGTGGTGGGCAGGCCTTCACGCAGAGTCCGCAGAGGACACAACGATTGTGGTCGAAGGCGATTTGTCCCGTCCCGCAATCGCGGGTGAAGGCGTCGGCCGGGCAGACGGTGACGCAGGCGCCGCAGTGCGTGCAGCGAGAGTCATCGCGAAGGACATCCTGGCTCAGGGGCTGGATCTGGATGCCGGTGTCACGCAAGTATTGGATGCCACGGTCATAGTCCGCGCGTTCGCCAGCCAGTTCCAGCACCAGCAGCCCCTCCTGCCCCGGCGAGACGGATGCGCGCAGGATGTTAAACATGAGGTTATACTCACGTGCGAGGCGGTACACCACCGGCTGGCCTGTGACGAGCGGCGGGAAATGCAGCACGATCCTACGCGAGACCTTCATCGCTTACTCTCCAGCGGGGCGTTCGATGAGATGATGGTAGCCGATATCTGAATCGCGCCCCGGCAGCGGTGCGACTGGTTCAGTTAGCAGGAAGCTCCCCTGCTGGATCCACTGCTTCAACGTGGCGGCAATCTCCCTCGCCCGACTGAGGCTCGAGAGCGAAGCGGTGGGCACCTCTCTGCCCTGCAGCGTGATGCGTCCGCTCATCAGGTCGGCATAGGTCACCTCGGCCAGAATGCCTGGCTCGCGCTGCGGCTGTGCTACCGCGTAATCCACCACCGGCGCAACCAACTCCGCGTTGGTGACCAGAGTGTGTCGCAGTGAGTTGTCCGAAAGGATAGGGATGGGCACCCCCACTCCCACGGTGAGCGTGGAGCCGTAGCCAAGCATACTTGTACCGACCAGCCAGCGGGCACTCATCTGCTTCAGGTCTCCGATGAGCGCAAGGCTGCCCGCGGGGGCACGGGGTACGTCGTTGTCGAGTCTCGCCACATGTGGATTGTGCTGGGTGCCATGCCAGGCAACGTAGCCGACACCGCCGCCAAGGAAAACCCTGGTGCCGATGCCTATGGTCTCGAAGTCGGGATCGTTCAACAGCGGGGAGAGCGCACCTGATGTCGAGTAGTTCGCGTTGCCCAGATTCGGTTTGAGCACGCCCATGTAGGTGTACAGCGTGCGGTCGCCCGGATTCACTGCAACCGCATAGTTCTGGTAGCTGTTGCGCGCATTGAACAGCGTGGCGCTATTGAGGTCTTCGAGGCGGAGCCATGTATCCAGCTTCTTCCTCGGATAACAGTCCGTGCCGTATGCCGTCGCAGTGAGGCGAACGTCCTTGCCCGCGACGAAGTCCTCGATCACGTGTCCGCCCCCATAGCGGAACTCGCCCGGATAGATCCTGTTGCGCGGATCATCGTCGGGTGCCGCCGCCGCACCGATGAAGAGATCGACCGCCGCCAATCCGGTGTAGGCGGGCACATCGTTGAGGTACGCTCTACCCCCGCCCATCTTGATGCGCGGCTTCGTATGGCCAACGTTGATTAACAGACCGGAGGAGCACATCGGACCGAAAGTGCCGGTGGTGACCACGTCCACAGTGCGCGCCGCCTGCTCGAATCCCTCCTGTGCGACGTAGTCGATGATTTCTTCGGCCGTCAACACCACTGCCTCACGCTTCGCGATGCGCTCGTTTATCTCGGCGATTGTCCTGGTCATGGCCTGCTCTCACTGATCGAAGCGTTGCCCCATAGGGGCGTTCGTGAGAAGTCTTTGACAGTGTAACGCCATAAATTGTGTTTCGCAAACGTGGCGCTGAGCCGCCTTTGACATGGTTTTTGCTCGATGGTACGATACCGCTACGTTGTACATGCTCGTGGCGTGGTTTGAACGAGTGATGATTCTGGGACATGTGGTGGTGGCTGTGGGGTGGGCGTAGGGATTAGCGCAACAAGAAGTGGACGAACCTGCCAGTTGGCTTCTACCAGCCTTTATCCTCTGCGTGTTGCTGTCGGGCTTCTTCTCGAGTGCTGAGTCAGCCTTCATATCCGTGCCCAGACTGCGGATTCACTATCTGCGTGAGAGCGGCGCGCGCGGTGCGGAGCAACTGGCCCGTGTGATCGAGAGACCCGAGCGACTCCTGGCGACGGTCCTGCTGGGCAACAACCTTGTAAACATAGCTGCGGCCACCATCGGCACGATATTGAGTGTTGCGACGTTCGGTCTGCCGTGGGGGCCGGTTATCGCAACCGTTGGCGTTACCGCCGTCGTCCTGGTGTTTGGCGAGTTGCTGCCGAAAACAGTCGCCGTGCACTTCGCCGAGCGAATGGCGACAGGTTACGTGTACCCGATTCGCTTCTTCGAGTTGTTGTTGCTGCCATTTGTCTTTCTGCTGGAACGTATCGGCTTCGGTTTCCGGCGGCTGGTGTCCGACGCTGAGGGACGGAAGACCCTTCTGAGCACCGGTGAGCTTCGCTCCGCGATCGACGTGGGAGAGAGCGAAGGCGTGGTGGCTGAGGACCAGGCAGAGATGCTGCACAAGGTGCTTGAGTTCACCAACACGGCGGTGAGCAAGGTGATGGTTCCGCGCACCGAGATCTCCTGGGTTGCCGAGGGAACCACCCTGGCGCAGTTCCTCAGTATCTACGCGGATCAGCCCTACAGCCGCTTCCCCGTCTACCACGAGAATACGGACAACGTCGTCGGCATCCTCTCCGCGAAAGATGTGCTCATGAAGCTTTCCTCCTCCTGCACCCCGGAAGAGGTGGTGGTGGACGAGATCATGCGCCCGGCATACTTCGTGCCGGAGAGCCAGCCGCTGGGGCGGCTGCTGACCGAGATGCGGGATGAGGGACACCATGTGGCATTGGTGGTGGATGAGTATGGCGGCGTGGCCGGCATGGTGACCCTGGGCCTGTTGACTGAGGAAGTAGTGGGTGACATCAAGGACGAGTTCAGGGATGAGGACGAGGACTTCGTAATCACGGACGCGAACACGTATCAGCTTGACGGCGGCTATCGTGTGGAGGATGCGAACGAGGAGCTCTCCCTTGGGCTGCCGGTCGGCGACTACGAGACGGTCGCCGGTTTCGTGCTAAGCTACCTCGGACGGGTGCCCCGTGAGGGGGAGCAACTCCGATACGGCGATCTGAAGCTGGTAATAGCCGAGATGCGGGGAGTGAAGATAGAGAAAGTGGTGGTGACCAAGGATGTACTTCCCCCACCGCCGTTGAGCGACGCCGGGACAGAGAGCGATGCAGCGCCTTCGCCTTAGATTCGGGCGAGGAACGCCTGTGCGCTTCATCTCGCACCTCGATATCGTGCGTTGCTGGGAGCGCGCCTTGCGGCGCGCCTCGATTCCGCTTGAGTACAGCCAGGGCTTCACGGCTCATCCGCGCATCGCGGTGGCCGCACCTCTTGCCGTGGGCGTCACCAGCGAGGCCGAGTTGATGGACATCTGGCTACGCAAGTGGCTGCCTCCTCAGTCTGTCATGATGCTGCTGCGACGCCAGTTGCCGGTCGGCTTCTCCGTTCTCGAGGCGTTCGATGTTCCGGGCAGCGCTCCGGCGCTACAGGCGATGGTGTATGGCGCAAGCTACGTCTGTCTGGCGCAGCACGAGCAGGGGATTGAGGCCGCGCGGAGCGCGGTACAGCATTTCCTGGCGTCAGAGAGCTGCGCGCACGAATTTGCACGGGGCGATGAGTCGAGGACAGTGGATCTGCGACCGTTGGTGCATCAGTTGGAGATCGAGCCTGGCACGGAGGAGATGTTGCGTCTGAGCCTGGTGGTGAGTGCGGGACAGAAGGGCAGTGCTCGGCCGGACCACGTGCTGACCGTGCTGGGATTCACATTGCCCGCAGACTCGATTACGCGCACGGGCCTGTTCCTGGCCCACCCTGAGACCGGGAACGGTGCGTTGCCCCCGCGGGCGCGCTGACCGGACGCCTGTCTCAGCGAGAGGAGGAGATTCTTGAGGCTGATACTGGTACGTCATGGCGAGACGGTCTGGAACGCCGAGTTCCGGGTGCAGGGTGGCAACGCCGACACGGCTCTCAGTGAGAAAGGGCTGCGACAGATCACGAAACTGGCTGAGGTGATGCGACAGGAGACCATCGACCTCATTCTCTCCAGCCCCCTGCAGCGCGCCGTCACCACTGCTGAGACCATCGGCAAATATCATGAGGCGCCGATTCTCACCGACTCTGGTCTCAAGGAGGTCAACGTCGGTGAGTTTGACGGCCTCTCGACTGTTGATATGCCGCAGACATTTACCGAGCTGCTGCTCTCGTGGTGGAAGGGGGGTTGCGACAGGTTGCCGGGAGGTGAGAGTTTCGCCGAACTGCAGCAGCGCACCTGGGGCGTGGTGGGACCGTACGTGCGCGAGGGTGCTCCCGGGAACGTCATGGTGGTCAGCCACTACTTCACTACTCTATCGATAATCTTCAAAGCGCTCGAGTTTCCGATGGACATGCTGGTCAAGTTCCGGATGGACCCCGGTTGCATCAGTGTGCTCGAGTTCGGCAAGTTCGGACCGCGACTCTCGAGGTTCAACGACACGTCCTACCAGGTGGTCTAGTCTCGTATGAGGCGCGACGGCTGTTCCACGGTGGTTCAGGTTGAGGCTGCCGTCAGTAGCATGTTGAGGCGGTCAGCTCTCGGCGGTCCCGGCCGGCCGGTGGTGGTGGCGGTTTCGGGCGGTGCTGATTCACTCTGCCTGCTCTATGCGCTCCACAGGCTGTCGGCCGAGCACGGTTGGGTGTTGCATGTGGCGCATCTCGACCACTTGTTGCGCGGGGACGCATCGAAGGCTGATGCGCGTTTTGTGGCGCTACAGGCAGCCGAGCTGGGATTGACCTGTACCGTCGAAGCCCGCGACGTGGCTACCCATCGCGAGGCGCGTCGCTGCTCGCTGGAGGAGGCGGCGCGCGAGGTGCGCTATGCCTTCCTCGCTGAGGTCGCACACCACATCGGCGCGGGTGTCGTGGTGACCGGCCATACGCAGGACGACGCGGTGGAGACCATCATGCTGCACCTGCTCCGCGGCTCCGGCGTACACGGTCTGCGCGGACTCGAGCTCGTCAGTCCGCTACCCGGTGCTCTCGACCGGGAAGACTCAACGCGGAGGCTTCGCCTCGTCCGGCCGCTGCTTCATCTGTCTCGCCGGCAGGCTGAAGAGTACTGCGCCGCACTGGGGTTGGAGCCGCGCAGGGATGCCTCAAACGAGTCCACGGCCCTCCAACGCAATCGTGTCAGACTGGAGCTCCTGCCCGCCCTGAGGCAACTGAATCCGCGCATCGACGAGACGTTGCTGCGCCTGTCCCGCCTCGCCGCCGAGGATGATGACGTGCTCTCGGCGCTGGCGCAGGAGGCATGGAGGCGACTGGCGGTGGTTGAAGGAGATTGCGTCAGCCTGGACAGAGCTGCCTTTCTCGAGTGTGCGCCCGCCATCCAGTCCAGACTCGTTTTGAAGACGGTGGCGCGGCTGAACGGATCGGCACGAGACGTCGCCGCGGGCCACGTCTTCGCGGTACGGTCCGTGGCAGCGGGAAGCACGGGAGGTGAGACGCAGGCCGGCTCCGGCATCACCTGGCGATGCGAGCGGGTCCGGCTTGTGGCGCGCCGCGTCGCCGGTCCGGGGGCGCCGCCATGTGCGGCTGTGCCCGTGTCCCCCGTCACTCTGTGCGTGCCCGGTGAGGTCAGGATTCCGGGGGGTCGCCTCACCGCCCGCTATGTGGATTCTGGCGGATCGAGGGAGGCCGGCCCGCTTGTGGCGTTTCTCGACGCCGACAGCAGCGGCAGCGTGCTGCAGGTGCGCCGGCGCAGGCCGGGGGACCGCTTCCGCCCGCTCGGCATGACGGGCGAGAAGAAGCTGCAGGATTTCCTGGTCGATGCGCATGTGGACTCCTCCGTGCGTGACGGGGTTCCCATCGTCTGTTCGGCGCACCATATCGTCTGGGTGGCCGGCCTGCGCATCGACGACCGGGTCCGGGTGACGCCTGAGACGCGAAAAGTACTGCGACTCGAGTACACACCCGAGCCTGTGTGAGCGCGTGAGCGCGTACGAAGGCGGTCCACGTAGGATATACTTAGCGCATGGATTCCATACTGCTCATCGACAAGCCCAAGGGCATAACATCGGCCAGGGCCGTGGCGCTGGTTAAGAAGCGGTTCAAGACCAAGGTGGGGCATACCGGGACGCTGGACCCTCTTGCCACCGGGTTGCTCATTCTACTCACCGGTAAACGCACCAAGCAGGCCGGTACCTTTCTGCACATGGACAAGTCCTACCAGGTGCGCGCTGTGCTCGGCATGACTACCACCAGCTACGACGTTGCCGGCGATGTGGTGACCACGTGCGATCGTGTGGTGAGTCGCGAGGAGATGGAGGCGGCGCTGCCCGAGTTCGTGGGAGAGATGATGCAGGTGCCGCCGGCGTTCTCGGCGAAGAAGATTGGCGGCAAGAAGGCCTACGAGCTCGCACGACAGGGACTCGACGTCGAAATCCCGGCATCAAAGGTGACCGTCCATTCGCTCTCGCTGCTCTCGTTTGACTATCCCAACTTCACGCTGGAGTGCGATGTCTCCTCTGGCTTCTATGTCAGGAGCCTGGTGCATGACCTCGGGCAGCGGCTTGGCGTGGGTGCGACGGTGGAAGAGGTGCGCCGGATACGGGTGGGCTCGTATTCGATCGTGAATGCCGTCCCGCTGGACGCGTTGCTCGCGGAGCCCGGCTCCGCTCAGCCCGCTGGAGCGCACACCGTGCCGTCGAAGGCATGAGACGGGCCTGCTGTTCTTGCTCGCACGTGACAGCGAACGTACCGGTCTCCTATAATGTCGTTTCCGGTTGTCATGCGGGGCGGTCCGGGCCCCTCGGAGGAACATGGAGATAATTCCGGCGATAGACCTGCGCCATGGCGCATGCGTGCGGCTGTATCAGGGAGACTATGGCAGGGAGGAGGTGTTTGACCTGGATCCCTCGGCCGTGGCGAGACGCTGGTACGCGTGTGGTGCGCGCATGGTGCATGTGGTCGATCTCGACGGCGCCGCCGCAGGGCATCTGGTCAACCGCGCGGGCATCGAATCGATCCTCTCGGTCGATGAGTTGCACGTCGAGGTCGGTGGGGGCATCCGGACGGTTGAGGACGCCGCCTGGCTCTTTCAGCGTGGCGTAGAACGTGTGGTGCTGGGCACTGCCGCGGTGGAGCGCCCGGACCTCGTCACGGCGCTGGTGCAGACACACCCCGGGGAGATCGTGGTGAGCCTGGACGCGCGCGACGGCTATGTGACCACGCGAGGCTGGCTTGTGGGCACGGAGGTGCCGGTGACTGAGCTCTGTGAGAAGATGCAGGCTGTTGGCGTCTCACGCTTCGTCTATACCGACGTGCGTCGCGATGGGACCATGACCGAGCCCAACTTCGAGGCGCTCGAGCATCTGGTGCACAGCACGTCGGCCTCCGTGGTCGCTGCTGGTGGCATCACTTCGCTGGCACACTTGCGCCGCCTGCGCGAGGTCGGCGCCGCCGGCGCCATTCTGGGGAAGGCTATTTACGTGGGGTCAATCGACCTCGCTGAAGCACTGTCACTGTACGGAGGTTGAATGCTCAAGCTTGACGCCAATGGACTGGTACCCGCTGTTATTCAGGATGCACGGACCGGCGAGGTCCTGATGCTGGGCTACATGAACAGGGAGTCGCTCAGGCGTACCGTGGAGAGTGGCGACGTCTGGTTCTACAGCCGCAGCCGACAGGAACTGTGGCACAAGGGGGAAACCTCCGGTAACTTCCTGCGGGTGGTCTCGATCGCGAAGGATTGCGACAACGACACGATTCTGGTTCAGGCCGACCCCGTCGGCCCCGTCTGCCACCTTGACACGCGCACCTGTTTCATCACGGAACAGGGGGAGATGCGAGGACTGGATGCCGACGACACGGTCTAGGGCGTCTCGATGGCGGTGGCGGGCTCATCGAGCACAAGCTTGAGTGCGGCGATAGCGGCCTCCACCTGGTCGTCCGCGGGCGGACGGGTCACCAGTCGCTGCAGCAACAGCCCCGGTGTGGTGAGTGCGCGCACCAGCAGGTTACCCTGGCGGTCCGCCGACCACTTGATGATCTCATAGCTCGCGGCGGCGATGAGCGGCAGCAGCACGATGCGCGACAACACGGCGATGAGGACGGGCGGCCGCCCCAGCAGCGCCAGCACCAGTATCGACATCACGAGGACCACGAAGATGAAGCTCGTACCGCAGCGTGCGTGGGACGTTGAATAGTCCTGTACCGCCTGTGGCGTGAGTGGAATGCCCGCCTCATAGGCGTTGATGACGCGGTGCTCCGCCCCGTGGTATGCAAACACCCGTCTCACATCGGGCATGAGGCCGATGAGTGCCACGTAGACCACGAAGATTGCCATGCGCACCAGGCCCTCAACAAGGTTGCTCAGAAGGTCTGATGCAATGAAGGCGTCGAGGCTGCGTGATATCAGCAGGGGCACGACGAAGAACAGCAGGACGCTGAAGCCGAGGCTCACCACAACGGTCAGCACGAGAGCTGCTTTGGGCAACTCCTGTCCCTCTTCTCCCTTGGCGGCCCTCTCGGCGGAGTACATCAATGCCTGCGTGCCGATGATGAGCGTCTCGAGCAGCACAAGCACTCCCCGGAACAGGGGCAGCCGGCGAAAGCGCCCGGTGTAGATGGTGGGCACGCGCTTCTGGCTGGTCTCGATCTGACCATCCGGCAGCCTCAGGGCCATGGCTATATCGCGAGGACCGCGCATCATGACGCCCTCGATCAGGGCCTGTCCGCCGTAGTGAAACGAATCAGCCATCAGCTACACCCTTACACCCTGAAAAGAAAGAGAGGAATGACGTGCTTCGGCGCCATTCCTCCCGTGACTGACAGACACAGGTTCGTAGATACTCAGTCCTTGATGCCGTACTTCTTCTTGAACCGCTCGACGCGGCCCATCGTGTCAACGATTCTCTGCTGACCGGTGTAGAAGGGATGGCACGCGCTGCAGATCTCAACGCGTATCTCTGGCTTCGTCGCACCGCACGGGAACACGTTGCCACAGAGGCACGTCACCTTGGCATCCTCGTAGTACTTCGGATGAATCTTCGGTTTCATGGATATACGCTGACCTTCTTCTGGAACTTGGTTGCCGGCTCGAACTTCACGCAGCCATCGATCAATGCGAAGATCGTGTGGTCTCTGCCCAGACCGACGTTCACTCCTGGCTTTACCTTGGTGCCGCGCTGACGCACGATGATGTTGCCGGCGCGGACGACCTCACCGCCGTACCGCTTGACTCCGAGCCGCTTCGACTGACTGTCGCGACCGCACCTGGTGCTACCGCCGCCTTTCTTGTGTGCCATGTCTTATTCTCCGGGTATGACCACGCGGTCGACCTTCAGGCGCGTATGCTGCGCTCTGAAACCGGTCTTCCTGCGATACCTTACCTTGTTCTTGTACTTGAATACGACTACCTTGTCGCCCTTCACCAGACCCTGTGACGTTGCCACAACCTTGGCACCGTCGATGGTGGGAGCACCGATCGTGGTGTTCTCTCCGTCTGAGATCAGCAGAACCCTGTCGAGCTCCACGGTCTCACCGCTCGCCACACCAAGGTTGTCGACGTCCAGCATCTGGCTGGGGGCTACCTTGTATTGCTTTCCACCGGACTCAACTATGGCGTAAATGTTCACACCTCCAAAACAACGTGTGATTGTAGCACTGTGTCAAACGAAGCGTCAACCTGTGGCGCGCACACGCAGCCAGTGCAACGCCGTGGTCATGGCGCGCTCATCGACGCGCAACCGGTGCGCACCGTCGGGCAGAACCACCAGTTCTTTCGGTTCTGCCGCCGCGCGGTAAAGCTCGTACGCGTGCGTCACGGGAACGACCTCGTCTGCATCGCCGTGCAGCAGCAGGATCGCACGCGGGGCGATCTGCGCGACGTGTGCCAGTGGAGACACCTCCCGGAAGCCTGAGACCCAGGCATCGAGGTCAGCCGGATATCCCGGCGTGCGGATGATGCCTATCTCACGCCACCGCGAGAGACACGGCTGCAGCGCCGACCCCTCAACGAGGTCGCCGAAATGCGCCGGCGCGGCACAGGAGACCACACCGCTGACGCGGCTGTCGCAGGCGGCGCGGTGAAGGCATGCCGCCGCACCTCCGCTGAAGCCCATGAGGAAGAGCCTGGATGGGTCGACGGAGTCAAGCCCCAGCAGGTAGTTGATGGCGGCGTCGACGTCGCGGGACCACCCGCCCATGTCGAAATCGCCCTCGCTCAGGCCGGCGCCGCGGAAGAAGAACAACAGCGTCATGAAGCCATTCGCGGCGCAGCGCGCGGCGAGGTCGCGGTAGCCAGTGTCCTGCGCGTTGTAGGGCACTGCGGGAATTCCATGGCAGATGGACAGCGCCGGGTGCGGCCCCACGCCAGGAGGCGCGTGCAACTCCCCCCAAAGGATGAGACCATCGCTCGAGAACGTGACCGGTGTCGCCATGGCATGTGGCGCCTAGTAGAAAAGAGGGCGGCGCCTCTGTCTCTTGAAATAGAATCCGGCGGCGAGGCCCAGCAGAAAGCCACCCAAATGCGCCTGCCACGCGATGCCGGATACGAAGAATCCGATAAGCAGGAAGAACGCCATCGCACCCCAGAGGGGCACCGGTACGGGCAAAGGGAAGACGAGCACTGGCAGACGCGGCGCCATTATGGCGAGGGCTCCACCGATGGCGAATATCGCGCCGGACGCTCCAACTCCCGGTATCATGGCCGGTCCAAGCAGAATGTAGAGCAACCCTCCGGCCAGTCCGCCGACGAGGTAGAGCTTGAGGAAGTCGCTCTCGCCCACAAGCCGGAGGAAGAAGCTGCCCAGAAAGAAGAGGCTGATCATGTTGAAGAGGATATGACTGAAAGAGGCATGTACGAACATAGAGGTGAGCAGCGTCCATGGCTGCTGGAACACGAGCGCAGGGGTCAGCCCCAGCATGTAGACCAGCCCCGGCCTCACGATGGTGAAGAAGAAGACGAGCACGTTGAGGGCCACGAGGAACATGAGGGCATTCATGCCGGACGGCTGGTTGCTGGAGCGCATTGCCTGATTATAGATGACGCTGGGGCTCGATTCCAAAGTTGGCGGCCGGATGCTCAGTGCAGCAGAAGCGCGATGGCTGCTCCAAGGAGTGCGCCGGCCAACACCTGCAGCCGGGTGTGACCCACCAGGCCTTCGAGGAACCGGTCAAAATCATCCTGCGTCCGTGGCACATGCGTCAGGATATGGGTCAGTATCTCAGACTGCCGGTCCACTGCCTGGCGGACGCCGGCGGCATCGTACATCACGATGCCGGCGAGCACGGCGGTGACCGCGAACAAAGGCGAAGCCACGCCCTCGTGGAGCGCGGCTGCGGTGGCCAATCCCGCCACCAGCGCCGAGTGGGCGCTGGGCATGCCGCCGGGACCCACGAGCATGCGCGGGTTCACTTTGCGGTGGCGCAACGCGTCGATGAGCGTCTTGGCCAACTGCGCAGCGATCCATGAAAGCGCAGCCGAAGCAATGAGCGGGTTTGTGAGTATCTGTGAAAGAGTCTCCACCATCCGTCCTGTAACAGCACGAGCCTTGCGCGACTATGGTATTGGACCAGCGTCTCCGTTTCAATCCGCTGTTGACACGAGTGCGACCCGATGGCATGATAACCCGAACGCGGTCGTGTGCTGCCAGTCGGAGATACGTCCGCGACAGGGCACAGGTGGTATCGCGTTGTCTGCCACATACGATGAACTGAATCCCGGTCACGAGTTCCCGCCGGTTGATTTTGTCCTCAGCGAGGATGTGATTGCGGCCTACGTGGAAGCTGTCGGCGCGCAGCCGCGTGGACATGTGCCGCCGCTGGCGGTAGCTGCTCGTGCCATAGCCTCGCTTGGCAGCCTGGTGACTCTCAGCGCCGGGACCATCCATGCGTCGCAGGAGTTCGAGTTCTACTGCCTGGTGCCTGTCGGAGCGCGGGTGACCTGCGCAGCGAAAGTGGTTCGCAAGCTCTCGCGCGGACCCGTGCGAATGCTGACGCTTGAGACAGCGATCACGGATGAGTCGGGTACGCCGGTCCAGAAAGGGCGCTCGACCATCGTGCTCCCGGAGTCATAACCTATGGAGTCTGAAATACGTGCCGGCACAGTCTTGCCCCAGTTTGTCACCGGGGTAACGCAGGCCGACATCAATCGCTACGCTGATGCATCCGGGGACTACAACCCGATTCATATCGATGAGGCATTTGCCGCCGCCACCCCGCTGAAGGGGACAATCGCGCACGGCATGCTTGTTCTCGCCTACGTGTGCGAGATGCTGGTGCGTGTTTTCGGAGACGCCTGGGATGAAGAGGGGCGTCTTTCGATGAAGTTCCGCAGTCCGGCGCGCCCCGGAGATACGCTGACTGTCTCCGGTCAGATTGATTCGCTGGTCGAAGAGAGTGGTATAGTATGGGCCACCTGTACCTTGTCCTGCCGCAACCAGGCTGATGAGGTGGTGGCGTCGGGTGATGCCCGGGTGAGGATCCCGGCTTCACTGTGACTGGGTGGCTTCGGTGCGGTTCACCAGACACATCATCGGGAATGTCGTGTGTCAGTTGACGAGGAGACATAGATGTCCCAGTCATCCGGCAGAGTAAGAGTGGCCGTCGACGCCATGGGCGGCGATCATGCGCCCGGCGAAATCATCAAGGGCGCTGCGCTGGCGGCGCGCAAAGGCGACGTTGAAGTCGTCCTGGTAGGACAGCAGGATGTTGTTTCGAACGAGTTGAGCGTACAGGGGATACCTGCTGACCTGATGCGCTGCGTCCACGCGTCGGAGGTCGTCCGGGAGGGCGAGCCCCCCGCAGTTGCCATACGGCAGAAGAGGCAGTCCTCCATCGCCGTCGGCGTCAAGCTTGTGCGCAGCCGGGATGTGGATGCGTTCATCAGCGCCGGCTCGTCCGGGGCGGTGGCGGCCGCGGCGGCGACGTATCTCGGCATGATCGATGGCATGGAGCGGCCCACCGTCGGAGGCGGATTCAGCAGTTTCGCCCCTGACATCGTAGTCATGGACCTTGGCGCCAACGTTGACTGCAAGCCTCACCAGCTCCTCTCGTTTGCTCTGGCGGGGACGGTATATGCGCGGACCATCTATGGCATCGAGAATCCCTCGGTGGGGCTCCTCAGCACAGGAGGCGAGGAAGGCAAAGGTAATGAGCTGGTGAAGGAGACGTTCCCGCTGCTGAAGAACAGCGGGCTCAACTTCATCGGCAACATCGAGGGAAATGACATACTCGCTGGCAAGGCCAACGTTGTGGTGTGCGATGGCTTTGTCGGCAACGTGGTGCTCAAGTTCTATGAGAGTATCGGCGACCGGGCGAAGGTGTGGCTGATGGGCAAACACCCGCGGATCAAGGGGCTCATCGGATACCTGTTCGATCGAGTCCTTCCGATTAAGAAGCTCTCCTACGAGGGAGAAGAAGAGGGAAGTGGTATCTTGTGGGGTGTGGATGGGGTGGTGCGCATTGCGCATGGCGCGTGCCACGCCGACCATATCGTGCACGGAATCAACGCCGCGCGGAAGGCAGTGGAGGCCGATATCGTCGGCAGCCTGAAGCGTGAGATCGCATCATACCGACAACAGGGAAGACTGTAGTAAGGAGGTTGTATCGTCATGACGGTTGAGGAACAGGTTAAGGACATCGTCGCGAGGATCGCGCACATCGACAAGAGCATCATGACGCCTGAGTCGACGTTCAAGGAGATGAAGGCGGACTCTCTGGATGTCGTGCAGGCGCTGGTTGCCGTGGAGGAGACATTCGATATCGAGATCCCGGACGAGGAGGCTCAGAAGTTCCGCAATTTCGGCGACTTCGTGAACTTCGTCAAACAAGAGGTAGAGAAGAAGGGGTAAACATCGTGAAGCCATTGCAGGGGAAACTCGCGCTAATCACCGGCAGCGGCCGCGGTATCGGCCGGGCCATCGCACTGAAACTCGCCTCTCAGGGATGCGACATCGTTGTCAACTACTTTCGCAGACGTGAGACGGCCGAGCAGACAGCCGAGGAGCTGCGGCAACTGGGCGTGAAGGTCGACATCATCAAGGCGAATGTGGGTGATTCAGGGAAGATTGAGGAGATGTTCGACTCGATTGCGGAGAGCCACGGCTACCTGGATATCTTCATCAGCAACGCGGCTTCGGGCGTTGGCCGTCCCATCATGGACATCGACGAGAAAGCCTGGGACTGGACCCTCGGGATCAACGCCAAGGCGCTGCTCCTGTGTGCGCAGAGAGCCGCCGGACTCATGGAGGGCAGGAACGGCAAGATCGTCAGTATCTCAAGCCTCGGCTCTCAGTTCGTATGGCCGACGTACGCCGCGGTCGGCGTCTCCAAGGCCGCGCTTGAAGCGGTGACGCGTTACCTCGCCATTGAGTTTGTCCCCAAGGGCATCTCGGTGAATGCGGTCTCTGCCTCCGCTGTGGAGACCGAGGCACTCAAGTTCTACATCCGTGAGGGACTGGTGAAGGACGTGAAACAGACGACACCCGTGGGACGAATGGTGACGCCGGAAGACGTGGCCAACGCGGTTGCATTCCTCTGCAGCGAAGAGGCATACATGATTCGCGGCCAGACGATTATCGTGGATGGTGGCACGAGCGTGGCTCCGTGGTCGTCAGTTCTTGAGAAGGGAGAAGACTGATGAGCGAACCACGCGTTGTTGTCACCGGGGTGGGCACCGTCAATCCGCTGGGTTTGACGACCGGAGAGTTCTGGGGCAACGCCGTTGCAGGCAAGTCCGGCATCGACCTGATAACACGCTTCGACATCAGCAACTTCTACGTCAAGGTTGCCGGTGAGGTGAAGGGTTTCGACGCCTACAACTATATGGACCCCAAGATCGCCGACCGCAACCCGAGAGCGGTGCACTACGGTCTGGCTGCGGCCCAGGAGGCGGTAAAGCAGGCAGGAATCGATATGAGCCGCGAAGCGCCTGAGCGGGTGGGCGTCTGTGTGGCCTGTATGTCGGAGAGTGACTACGTGGTGCGACAGGCCAGTATACTCGAGAGGCGCGGCCCCCGCCGGGTGGACCCCCTGTTCGTGGCGCGGTCTGGGCCCAGCGGCCCGGCTATGCAGATAGGCATGCTGTTTCAGGCGCGTGGTCCTAACAGCAGTCCCAACAGCCTGTGTGCCTCGGGCACCGACGCCATCGGGACGGCGATGAACTTTATCAAGCTGGGCTTTGCCGATGTTATGATTGCCGGTGGCACGGATTCGTGCCTGTCGCCTCTTGGCGTCGCCGGCCTTGATATCCTCGGCGCTGTGACGCGGGAACCGGATCCGTCGATTGCCTGTCGCCCGTTCGATGCTGAACGCAGTGGCTTCGTCTTTGGCGAGGGCGCGGGAATCGTGGTGCTTGAATCGCTGGAACATGCGAAGGCGCGGAATGCCAGTGTCATGGTTGAGTTGGCCGGCGTCGGGTGGTCCTTCGACGCGTTCGATCAGACCGCCCCGGCCTCCGAGCCCGAGGCCTATGCCATGAAGCTCGCCATGCAACGGGCAGGTGTGTCGCCCTCCGATGTTGACTACGTCAATGCCCATGGCACCAGCACGCGTCTGAATGATCCTACTGAAACCCAGGCGCTCAAACTGGCGTTTGGCGACCACGCGTACAAGCTGGCAGTCAGTTCGACCAAGTCGATGGTCGGCCACGCCATCACCGCCTCCGGTGCCATCGAGTCCGTTGCCTGTGTCATGACGCTGATGACGGGCATCATCCATCCCACGATCAACTACCGCACGCCGGATCCGGAGTGCGATCTCGACTACGTGCCAAACACGTCACGCAAGGCGGATGTGGAAGTCTGCCTGACCAACAGCTTCGGCCTTGGCGGCGAGAATTGCTCGCTCGTCTTCCGAAGGTTCAAGAGCTAACGACACGCGGACCGCGGCGGCTCACTGAGCCGGCGCGGTCCTCTGCGGAGGCATCATGGAACTCGAAGGTAGAGTCGCTCTGGTTACGGGCGCATCGCGAGGCATGGGCAGGGCCATCGCCCTCAGGCTGGGTAGCATGGGCGCCCGTATCGCGGTGAACTACGTCGCAGTCGATCCCCAGAACGAAGTCGATGCGCGCGAGGTGGTGCAGCGGCTCAGCGAGATGCACACTGAGGCGCTGATGGTGGAAGCCGACGTGCGTGACGGTGAGGCGGTCGAGCGGATGATCGACCAGGTCGTAGAGCGTTGGGACCGGCTTGATATCCTGGTCAACAACGCCGGAATCACGCGCGACACGCTGTTGCTCCGTATGAGTGAACAGGCGTGGGACAACGTGATAGACATCAATCTTCGCGGTACATTCCTGTGCTCCAAGCATGCGCTGAAACCGATGATGAAGGGTGGATGGGGCAGGATCGTCAGCCTCTCTTCGATCGCGGGCATAATTGGAAACCCGGGCCAGACCAACTACTCGGCTTCCAAGGCCGGAATAATTGCGTTCAGCAAGAGCCTTGCGCGGGAGGTGGGTTCCCGTGGCATCACCGTCAACGCTGTCGCTCCCGGCTACATCAAGACCCAGATGACCGAGGCCTTACCTGAAGAGGTGCGCGCCAAATTCGTTGAGATGATTGCGCTGAAGCGGCCGGGCGAGGTCGAGGAGGTTGCCGAGGTTGTTGCCTTCCTGGCCAGTGACCGCGCGTCCTACATCACCGGGCAGGTCATCGGCATCGACGGCGGTATGTAACCACCGTGCGCCGCGGATGCGTGGTCGCAGGCCGCCGCTTCCGATTTCGGCCACAGAAGTTGCGACCCGGACCGGGTTCATGTGCAGCGTGCATTGGACTGCCGGTGCTGCCCGTCGGCCAGAATGTGTCGTGTTGACACGGGTACGAGCCTCCGAGTACAATGTGCGCTACATTATGGCTAACGTAAGATTGGGTTCAGGCGAGAGTTTCGAGAGCATGCTGCGCCGTTTCGGCAAGCAAGTTGAGACAGACAGGATTCTTGCCGAGGTGCGTCGGCGCAGGTTCTACGAGAAGCCGAGCGCAATCAGGAAGAAGAAGGAAGCCGTCAAGAAGCGCAAGAGTTCGCGCTGACTTGTGCCACTGAAATGGGCCTGCAGGAGAAGCTCCGGGACGACTTGAAAGTCGCGCTCAGACAACAGGACGCGTGCAGGCTCTCCATCATCAGGGTCCTCCTCGCCGAGTGCCGCAACGAAGAGAAAGCACGGATGCATGCCCTGAACGAGGGCGAGGTTATCGAGGTGCTGTCTCGTGAGGCGAAGCGTCGTAACGAAAGCATCGACGCCTTCCGCAGTGGCAATCGTCCTGATCTGGTCGCCGAGCAGGAAGCCGCCCTCGCAGTTGTCAAGGAGTATCTACCTGCGCAGTTGGGCCGCGACGAGATCGACGTGCTGGCGAAAGAGGCAATCGCCGCTGTCGGAGCCACCGGCATCAAAGACAAAGGCAAGGTGATGTCCCACCTCATGCCGTCGGTCAAAGGCAAGGCTGACGGCAAGGATGTGAACGAGATTGTGACCGGTCTCCTCTCCGCGATGTAGCAGTTGAATCCTGTTGGCGTGTTTCTGGAGGTGACTTGTGCCTCCGGTGTGCGCCGTCTACGGGTATCGTCATGTCAGATTTCAGCGTCCGTGGCAACGTAAGGCCGTTTGCCGGAATACGCTTCAACCGCGTCAGTATGGGAGAACTGTCCCCATTGCTGTGCCCCCCGTACGACATCATCAGCCCGGCGCAGCAGAGGGAGCTGTACGCCAGGAGCCCGTATAACATAATACGCCTTGAACATCCGTTGCCGCTCGATGGTGAGGTTGACGAACTGCAGCGGTACCGCGTGGCCGCTCAGACATACCGCGAGTGGATGGGCGAGGGCATACTGCAGCGCGAGGCTGTGCCCGCCCTGTATGTGCACGATCATGCGTTTGTGTTCCGCGGCAAGGCGCACGTGCGCCGGGGGTTGGTCGCCGCGGTCTTGCTCCGCCCCTGGTACCAGGGTGTGTTTCCTCACGAACTCACGGGCACGAAAGCGAAGCAGGACCGGCTCGAGTTGATGCGCGCCTGCAAGGCGAGCTTCAGCTATCCGCTCGGACTGTACGAAGATGCCGGGGGAACCATCGCCTCTCTTGTCGATGAGGCTCTGCGGCAGGTGGAACCTGTCACCATCCGAGAGCAGGTCGACAGTCATCGCTTCTGGACGATAACCGATGGACGGCTGATTGAGCTGATTCGACAGGCGTTCGATTCCGAGTCTATCTACGTCGCTGACGGACATCACCGGTACGAGACCGGTCTGGTGTACCGTGACGAACGTCGCCAGCAGGAAGGTGTCAGTGGTGATGTGCTGCGCTCGTATGACTTCGTCCCGATGACGCTCGCGGCCTTTGATGACCCGGGCTTGTTCATCTCACCCGTGTATCGGGTCTTGCGTGGCTTCGAATTGCCGGACAGTGAGATGGTGGAGCAGCGGCTGCAGCAGTACTTCACGATAGACTATGTGCCGGTTGCGACCGCTCTGGCGCGCAGCGCACCGGTTGGCGAGATGGCGCTCATGGCGGTGGTGGGCTTGCGCGATGGTATGGTGGCCGAGCTTCGTCAACGGCCTGGCGTGGACCTGGGCTTCTATGTGCCCGGTGAACACTCAAGCGAATATCGCACTTTCAACGTGAGCATACTGAACCATGTGGTGATGGCCAGGGTGCTGGGAATCGATCCCGACGGGGAGGGTGTGAGCTACAGCCCCGCGCTCGACGAGGTGGTTCGCAGCGTCCAGACCGGTGATGCGCAGATGGCGTTCCTGCTGGCGCCGGCGCATCCGCGCCTGGTGAAGAAGATCGCCGATCAGATGGAGCGAATGCCTCGGAAGTCCACCTACTTCTACCCCAAGCCGCCGACTGGCCTCGTGGCCTACCCGTTGGACTAGCGTTCGACTCAGTCCCTCAGGCTCACGGTCTGCACCGTGTGGATGTTCGGGATCGCTCGTATGATGTTCTTCTGCGCCTCTCCCAGTGGCTCATCGAGCGCCATGACGAACAGTGCTTTCCCCCGCGGTGCGAGACGGCCCAGATGCATCGAACTGATGTTGATGCTCGCCTGTCCCAACACCGTGCCGATAGCGCCAACCAGCCCTGGTCCGTCGATGTGGTCGCAGACAAGGAAGTGGCGCTCGGTCAGGCTGATATCCATCCAGAAGTCGTTGATACGCACGATCCTCGTTGTGCCGTCGCGTACCGTGCCGGCCACCGTCGTGCTGCCGGTCTCGGTATCCAGTGTGACGGTGAGGAGATTGGCATAGGTGCCGCATTCCGGATCCACCTCCTCGGTGATGCGGAGGCCGCGCTGGCGCGCGATGAGTTCAGCGTTGACCAGGTTCACGCGCTCTTCCGTGGCCTGCTCCAGGATGCCGCTGACGACGCCCGCCTTCAACGGTTCACAGGCAAGCTCCTGAAGCTCGCCGCCGTAGTGTATCCGGACCTTTCGTATCTGTCCGGCCATGAGTTGACTCGCGAAGCTGCCCACCGTCGTACCCATGTGGATATACGGCAGCACCTCCGGCGAGCCATGCGGCAGGTTGACCGCATACTTACTGATGCGGCCCTGGAGCACTGCGAGCACCTGGTCGGCGATGTCAACGGAGACGTTCGTCTGGGCCTCAAAGGTAGAGGCGCCCAGATGTGGTGACAGGACGCAGTGAGGTGAGGAGAGTAGAGGGCTGCTTGCCGGCGGCTCTTCGGCAAACACATCGAAAGCGGCTCCCGCAAGGCTGCCATCCTTGAGAGCTGCGGCGACTGCCTCTTCATCGACCACGCCACCCCGGGCGCAGTTGATGATGCGGGCGGTGGGCTTGACCATCTCGAGTTGTGCGGCGCCGATGAGGTTGCGTGTTGCCGCTGCAAGCGGGATATGCAGCGTGATGAAGTCGGACTGGCTCAGCAACTCCTCAAGCGACACAAGGCTTACCTTGAATGCGCGGGCGTACTCGGTGGAGACAAAGGGGTCGTAGGCAATCGTACGCATCTCGAAGGCCTGTGCCCGTGTAGCGACGAGGCTGCCGATATTCCCCAGACCCACGATGCCGAGAGTCTTGCCTCGAAGCTCGCTCCCCATGAGCTTGCCGCGCGACCACAGACCCTTGTGCATGTCCGCGTCCGCCTGTGGGATGTTACGTGCCAGCGAGAGCATGAGAGCCATCGTGTGCTCCGCTGCAGACACGGTGTTGCCCGCGGGGGCATTCACCACCACGATGCCGCAGCGTGTGGCGGCGTCGACGTCGATGTTGTCCACGCCGACTCCGGCGCGGCCGATGACCTTGAGGTTGCGGCCGGCCTCGATGACATCAGCGGTCACACGAGTCTGGCTTCGGACGACCAGTGCGTCGTAGTGCTGAAGCTCCTCGCACAGTGCTGCCGGGGAGAGCCCGGTCTTCACGTCGACGGAGGCGCATTCCCTCAGGCGAGCGACACCTTCCTCGGCAATCGAATCAGCTACGAGCACCCTCATGTCTCTCTCCTCTCGTCCATCTCGTGGTGACGACCCGGTCACGGGCACCGGAACGCGAAGTAGCTACCTCAGGCGCAGGCGCACGAAGACTCGCCGCCCCACCTTCACCACGGAGCCATTCTTGACGAGAACGTTCAATTCGTCGACCTTCTGGCCGTCAACCTCAACCGCATTCTGTGCTACCAGTCGCTTCAGCTCACTGGCACTCTTGACGAAGCCGCCGTTGACCAGCGGGTGCACCAGGTCTGCCCTGAAGAGCCCATCGGCGTCCAGAACGCCGTTGACCTGTACCTCCGGCATCTCGTCCGGCAGCTCGCGTTGCTGGTGCACGCGTGTGAAGTGCTGGTCCGCCTGTTCGGCGGCCGCGGCGCCATGGAACTGTGCCGTGATCTCGCGGGCGAGGCGCTTCTTCTCGTTCATGGGGTTCGCCGAGCCTGCCGCGAACGCTCGTCGCAACTCGCCGAGTTCCTCGTCAGGCATGTCGGTGACAAGCTCGAAGTAGTCGAGAATGAGACCGTCATCCAGCGACATCACCTTGCCGTACATCTGCTCGGGCGGTTCGGCGACACCGATGTAGTTCCCGAGGCTCTTGCTCATCTTGTTCTTGCCGTCTGTCCCGATCAGGATCGGTGTGAAGAAGACCTGCTGCGGATTCTGGCCCATCATCTGCTGCAACTCGCGGCCGAGAAGACAGTTGAATTTCTGGTCCGTGCCGCCGAACTCGACGTCGGAGTCGATGGCGTAAGAGTCGTACGCCTGTAGCAGGGGATAGAGCATCTCGCAAAGGGAGATGGGGCTGCCCGAGTTGTACCTCTTGCTGAAGTCCTCACGTGCCAGTATCTGCGCTACCGTGAAGCGCGCGGTGAGACGTATGACTGTGTCCAGGGTGAATTTGGAGAACCACTCAGTCTGCCAGCGCACCTCGGTGTGATCGCGGTCTACCACCTTGAAGAACTGCTCCATATAGGTTCTGGCGTTCTGCTCGATCTGCTCCTCGGTGAGCATCGGCCTCGTGGCGGACTGGCCGCTGGGGTCGCCGATTCTGGCCGTCCAGTTGCCAACGATGAGAATCACTTTGTGACCGAGGTCCTGGAGCTGACGCAGCTTTCGAAGGCCGACGACGTGTCCAAGATGGATGTCGGGCGAGCTGGGATCGAACCCCTCCTTCAGCCTGGCCGGCGTGCCGCTGTTGAGCAGAGAGACAAACTCTGATTCGGGAATTATCTCGGCAACGCCGCGATGCAACAGGAAGTCCTGTCTTGCCTGCGGAAGGTCCTTGAAAAGGGTGACGCTGGAACTAGTGCTCATACATGCTCTCCAAGAATGCTGCGCGTGGCTTCCACGTCGCGACAGATCTGTGCAGCGAGCTCGGCCGGACTGGAAAAGACGGTCTCATCCCTTAACCTCGCGACGAATTCCACCGTGAGCGTGGCCCCGTAGATGTGTCCAGAGAAGTCGAGTATGTGGGTTTCAATCACCTGCTCACCGTTACCGAAAGTCGGGCGGTGGCCGATATTCGTGACCGAGGCGAATTGCCCGTTCGGAATCCTGGCGATGGTAGCATAAACCCCATTGCGGGGCAACGCGCGTCCCTGAGGCAACCGCAGGTTAGCGGTCGGGAATCCGAGCAGGACGCCGCCACGCTGGCTCGTTGTGGTGACAGTCCCCGTCAAAGAGAAACGGCGACCCAGCAGCAGCGCCGCCTCCGCGACGTCACCCAGTGTCAACGCTGTTCGTATCGCCGTGCTACTGACCACCCGCCCGCAGATGGAGTAGGGCTGAACCGACTCGACCGTGAATCCTGTGCGAGCACCGATCTGCTCCAGCGTCGCCACCGTGCCGGAACGGTCCCGGCCCAGGCTGAAATCGGGGCCGAGCACCAGGCCGGACATGCTCAGGTGTCGTGTGAGCAGCTGGACGAACTCCTCAGGGACCATGCGGCTGAGTTCACGGGTGAAGGTGAGCGGCACGACCAGCTCCAGTCCCGCCCGTTGAAGCAGGGAGAGACGCTCCTCGAGGTCCGTCAGCAGCGGCAGTCCGTGGCCCGGGTGGACCACCTCCATCGGGTGTGGATCGAATGTGATCACGCCAGCCAGGAGGCCGCGGGCTGAAGCCCTCTGTCGCAGTGTCTCGATGAGGGAGAGGTGACCACGATGGACGCCGTCAAACACCCCCAGCGTCAGCAGCGTCGCAGCATGGGGTGTGTACCTGGCAAGCTCCTCTGCTGCAGTCATAGCTACGCGTGTGGTGTGATCTGCTCGGCCGGTGGCGGAGACGGGGTATCACAGCAACCTGGCGAGATACGAGGCATAGACTATGCGATTCGCCTGCTGTCGTCAAGGAACGCAGCCAGTCGTGGATCTGGCGGCACTTGACAATCGCTGTCTCGTACCTCTACAATCGCGCCACGTCCGAGTATCGGTCTGATTACATGAGAATCTTCCGGGTGTCTGCTGGGTATTATTACTTTTATCCATGGTGTGCGCCCGGGAGAGGTCGTATCAAGTAGCGTAGAAGAG
>CAYNXN010000005.1:0-24429 GCA_964401175.1 uncultured Dehalococcoidales bacterium
CGCAATCCTTGCGATGGACGGTAACACCCCGGCCCTGCGTAATATACCCGATTATGTCCTCACCCGGCAAGGGATTGCAGCAACTGGCGATGCGCGTGTACAGGTCTCCCACCCCCAGTACGCGGACGCTCCCCGGGCTGACTCGCTTCGGGGCAGACACCTCGATCGTCTTCTCGGGCGTCTCAAGCTCAACGTTCAGCTTGACGGCCACCTGGGATACGGTAAGACCGCCGCGGCCCACTGCCAGGTACAGATCCTCCGGCGTTGCGAAGCCCAGCTTGCCCGCCAGCTTGTCCGCGCCCTTCGCCGCCACACCGAGTCGCTTCAGTCCACTCTCCAGCATCTGCCGGCCGATCTCGATGCTCTGACTGCGCTCCTGCTTGTTGAACCACTGACGGATCTTGCTCTGGGCGTGCGAGGTACGCACGTAACCCAGCTCGGGGTTGAGCCAATCGAGGCTCGGACCGCGTTCCGTCTTCGAGGCCACTATCTCGATGACATCGCCATTGTTCAGCGGCTGGTTCAGTTGCACCAGTTTTCCATTGACCTTCGCCCCGATGCAGCGGTAACCCAGATCGGTGTGGATGCGGAAGGCAAAGTCGAGCGGCGTGGCGCCCTTGGGCAGGTCCTTGATCTCACCCTTCGGCGTGTAGACGAACACCTGGTCGGTGAGCACGTCCGTCTTCAGGGACTCGATGAACTCCTCGCCCTCCATCTCATCCCGCCGTTCAGCCAGCTCCTGCAGCCAGGCGATGCGGGCATCCATCGAGTGATCCTGCTTGCCTCCCTCCTTGTAGTGCCAGTGCGCCGCAACGCCAAAGGTGGCGACCTGGTTCATTTCGTGCGTCCGGATCTGCACCTCGATAGGGGTGGTGCCATTGCACAGGACCGTGGTGTGTAGCGATCGATAGCCGTTGTCCTTCGGGTTGGCGATGTAGTCGTTGAACTCCTCGATAATGGGATGCCAGTAGTTATGCACTACACCAAGCGCCTTGTAACAGTCCGGCACACTCTCGACCAGCACCCTCAAGGCGAAGAGATCGTGGATGTCGCCGAAGCTCTTGCCCTGCTCGGCGTAGCGTTTCGCCTTGAGATAGGTGCTGTAGATGTGCTTGGGTCGACCGAGCACGCGGGCCTCCAGACCCGCCCGCTTCAACTCCTCCGAGAGCCCGCGAATCGCATCGTCAATGAAGCCTTCCCGCTCGGCGCGTTTGGTGGCGATCAGCCTGGTGAAGCGGCGGTACTGCTTGGGCTCAAGGTAGCGGAAGGCAAGGTCCTCCAGTTGCCATTTCGTGCGCCGCAGGCCCAGGCGGTGCGCCAGGGGTGCGTACACGTCCAGCGTCTGGCGCGCGATGGCGCGACGGCGCCCGAGTGGCAGCGCCCCGAGCGTGCGCATATTGTGCATTCTGTCTGCCAGCTTGATCAGCACCACGCGCAGGTCCTCGGCCGTCGCCATGAGCAGCTTGCGCAGGTTCTCCGCCTGAGTCCTTGAGTCGATGTCTCCCTCTTCGCTGCGGCTGGCCAGCTTCTTCAGCTTGGTCACACCGTCAACGAGTCGCGCGACTTCGGTACCGAAGCGGGAGGCAATCTCATCGAGCGTGACGTTCGTGTCCTCCACGACATCGTGCAGCATGGCCGCGGCGATGGAGGCGGCATCGAGCTGATACTCCACCAGCGTGAGCCCCACATTCAGCGGGTGTTCGAGGTAGGGCTCGCCCGAGGCGCGCAACTGCCCCTCGTGCGCTTTCGCAGCGAATTCGTAGGCCGACCGGATGAACTCAAGCTTGTCCGGCGGAAGGTACTTGCCGGCCTCCTTGAGTAAGGTCTCCACATCCATAGCTGGCATAATAACGCAGCGCAGGTGACGGCGCAAACGCGACGACCACCGTGCATGCGCGGACTTGAGAGAGAGGGAACCGGTGCGCCATGCTCGAACAACTGCTACGGGGTATGGACCAACTGGGCATTGAGGCCACGCCGCTGATGCTCGAGAGGTTCGAGGTTTACCGGGCCGAGCTGTTGCGTTGGAGCGAACGTGTCAATCTGACGGCGATAACCGAACCCGCAGAGGTCGAGGTGAGGCATTTTCTCGACTGCCTCACTCCCGTTCCCCTCATCCATGCGCGGTCGTCGGACGGCGCCTCTCTGCGCCTGATCGATGTTGGCTCAGGCGCGGGGTTTCCCGGCCTGCCACTGAAGCTGGTCCTCCCCGACGCACACGTGACTTTGCTGGAGGCAACGGGCAAGAAGGTTGCCTTTCTGGCGCATATGGCTGACGCGCTCTCGCTCTCCGGCGTCGAGATCATCCATGGCCGCGCCGAGGATGTCGCGCACTGGTGCGGCCAGCGGGAGAGGTATCATTTCGCCCTGGCGCGTGCAGTGGCCCCGCTGGCAACGCTGGCCGAACTCTGCCTGCCGTTCGTCTCCGTGGGCGGAGCGATGGTGGCGCTCAAGAAGGCCGACATCGACGAGGAGCTCTCGCGTTCACTGAACGCGTTCAGCGCGCTGGGCGGGACAGCGCCGACCCTTTCGCCCGTCGAACTGGCGTCGCTGCCGGACCGCCGCTGCCTGGCGTGCTCGACCAAGACCTCTCCGTCCCCCTCCGGCTACCCCAGGCGTGCGGGAATGCCGCTCAAGCGTCCCCTGTAGCACTCCTGTCGTGTCCTCCACCGGATGCTCGTGGACACATCTGACGCTGTTGCTGAAGCGCCATGGCAAATATGCTAGGATACGGCCAAACCGCCGAAAGGAGACCCCCATGAATCCCGGCCCATTCTCTCTCTCGGGCAGGACTGCCCTCATCACCGGTGGAGGTCGTGGCATCGGCAGGGAGACAGCCCTCTGGTTCGCCAGGGCGGGAGCCGATGTAGCCGTCGCCGACCTCATCCCCACGATCGAAGATGTCGCCGCTGAAATCCGAGCGCTGGGGCGCCGCGCCGTAGCGTTGCACGTCGACGTGACCGACAGTGCGCAGGTGAACGATGCCGTAGCGTCAGTCACCAGAGAACTGGACAAGGTGGACATCCTGGTCAACAGCGCGGGGATGCACCTGGTACAGCGCTTCTCTGAGGGAGCGGTGCAGGATTGGGAGCGCATTCTTCGCGTCAACCTCCTCGGCACCATCATCTGCTGCCATGCCGTGATAGGCGGGATGACGGAGCGACAGTACGGCAAGATCGTGAACGTGGCCTCGGACGCCGGCAGGGTCGGCAGCATGGGCCAGGCGGTGTATGGCGCCTCCAAGGGCGGCATCATCGCCTTCACACGTAACCTGGCGGTGGAGATGGCCCGGTACAGGGTGAATGTGAACTGCGTCTCGCCGGGCCTCATCAACACCGACATGTGGAATGCCGCTCGCTCGGAGAAACCCAAACTGGCCCAGGCGTATGAGGGCACGGTGCCCTGGAAGCGGCTCGGGGAACCCGCTGAGATCGCCGCGGCCATCTTCTTCCTCGTCTCGGATGAAGCGGAGTACATCACCGGGCAGACGCTCAGCGTGAATGGCGGGGTCTTCATCGGCTAGCGCCGGCAAGACCCGGCCGCGAAGGCTTTGACCCGCACTACAAGAGGCAAGGAGGTACGCGCTACATGGAGATTAAGAAGGTCGGCATCGTCGGCTGCGGCCTGATGGGCTCAGGCATCGCCGAGATAACCGCCCGCGCCGGCTACGAGGTCGTGGCCACCGAGGTGAACGACCAGTTGCTGCAGAAGGGACTGGCGCGCATAGAATCGTCCACGCAGAAGGCGGTCGACCGTGGTAAGGCCACTGCCGATGAGCGCCAGGCCACGCTGTCGCGCATAACTGGTTCCACCCGGATGGAGGACCTTGGCGGCTGTCAACTGGTCATCGAAGCGGTGATCGAGCAGATGCAGGAGAAGAAGCGGGTGTTCGGCATACTGGACTCCATCTGCGGTCCGGAGGCCATCCTCGCGAGCAACACTTCCTCGCTCTCCATCACCGAGATCGCGGGCGCCACCGGGCGACCCGACCGCGTGCTGGGACTGCACTTCTTCAGTCCGGTGCCGGTGATGCGGCTGCTCGAGGTGGTGCGCACCATCATGGTGAGCGATGAGGTCGTTGCCGCCGGCGTCGCCTATGGCCAGGCGGTGGGCAAGGAGACGGTGGTCTGCAAGGACGCGCCCGGCTTCATCGTGAACCAGCTCTACCTGCCCTACACGCTGGTGGCGCTGCGCCAGTGGGAGCGCGGCCTGGCGACGAAGGAGGACATCGACAAGGCGATGCAGCTCGGCCTGAACTATCCGATGGGACCATTCACCCTCATGGACTTCGTCGGGCTCGATGTGCACTACAACGCCTGCATGGCGATCTACGAGGAGACAAAGGACCCGGCGTACTTCCCTCCGCCGGTGTTGAAGAAGATGATTCAGGCAGGTCACCTGGGTCGAAAGACGGGAAAGGGGTTCTACGACTACGCCGCGAAGTGAGTGGCCGGGGGAAACGAAGTCCTGACAGTACGTCAAGGGAGGAATGAGAGCACTATGACGGGAATTGCAGCGTACGCAGCGTATCTGCCACTGTACCGGCTCAACCGTGCCGAGATCGGCCGGGCCTGGGGCGGTGGTGGCAAGGGAGAGAAAGCGATTGCCAGCCATGACGAGGACAGCCTCACGATGGCAGTCGCGGCAGCACAGCAATGCCTCAGAGGCATCGACATCAATTCGGTCGACGGTGTCTACTTCGCATCAACGACGGCTCCGTACCGGGAGAAGCAATCCGCAGCAACCATCGCCGCCGTGCTCGGGATGGCCGGCGGGGTCAGCACCATGGACTTCGGCGGTTCTCTCCGGAGCGGAACCAATGCGCTCAGAGCCGCGGTCGATGCCGTCAAAGCCGGGTCTTTGAAGAAGGTGCTCGTCCTGGCCGCCGACTGCCGGCTGGGGCTGCCCGGCGGCAGCAATGAGGTCGCCTTTGGCGACGGCGCCGGAGCCCTGCTTGTAGCAGACGAGGGCGTTGTTGCCTGTATCGACTCGATGTATACCATGGCCGACGAGATTATCGATGTGTTCCGTTCGGACCGCGACCGCTGTGTGCACACCTGGGAAATCCGGTTCGTGCGCGAGTACGGCCACGGACGCGTGCTTCCAGAGGCGCTCAAAGCCGCGCTGGCCAAGAGCGGGATATCCATGAACGACTTCGCGAAAGTGGTGATGTACTCGCCGGATCAGCGCCAGTTGCAGTCAATCACGAAGTCCATGAAGCTCGATCCGGCCAGGGTGCAGGACACGTTCTACAACGAGTTCGGCGACACCGGCGCGGCCCAGGTCTTCATCTCCTTCGCCGCGACACTGGAGCAGGCAGCCGACGGCGACAGGCTCCTGGTCGCGTCCTACGGCAATGGCGCCGATGTATTCGCCCTGACGGCTCAGCCCGGACTTGCCGCGAAGAGGCCCGCGCGCCCGATGAGCTACTACGTGAACACGAAGCTCGTGATCTCGAACTACGAGAAGTACCTGCGCTGGCGTCAGTTGATCGAGCTTGAACCCCCGGCGACCGCCCCGATGGAGCAGCCCTCACCGGTGGCTCTGTGGCGCGACAATAAGAGCGGACTCGATCTGCACGGCGTCAAGTGCCGCCAGTGCGGCACGCCGCAGTACCCGGCACAGCGCGTCTGCATGGAGTGCGGCGCGAAGGACGACTTCGACGATTACGCCTTTTCGGACAAACCCGCGGTTCTTGCTACATTTAGCCATGACAGCCTGGGCATCAGCCTCGACCCGCCGACGACGGTTGCCGCGGTGGACTTCGAAGGTGGCGGCAGAATCACCTGTGACATGACCGACCGCGACCCGGCCGAGATCAAGATCGGCATGCCGGTCGAGATGGTCTTCCGAGTGCTCAGGTACGTTGGCGGCTTCTACACCTACTGGTGGAAGGCGCGGCCAAAGAGGGATTAGGAACGCGAGCGCGAAACGAGGTGAGACATGGATGGAATCAAGGACAAGGTAGCAATAATCGGCATGGGCTGCTCCAAGTTCGGTGAGAACTGGGAGAAGAGCGCCGACGACATGATCATCGACGCCGTCTACGAGGCGTACGAGGACGCCGGCGTGGATCCGAAGGACATCGGGGCGGCGTGGCTCGGCACCTACGTGACCGAGTGGACGGGGCAGATGCTTTCGCGCGCACTGAAGCTCGACTACATTCCGGTGACCCGCGTTGAGAACGCCTGCGCCACCGGCTCGGACGCATTGCGCAACGCCTGCTACGCGGTTGCCTCCGGAGCATGTGACATCGCCCTGGCGGTGGGCGTGGAGAAGCTGAAGGACTCAGGCTACACCGGGCTGCCCGATTTCGAGCTGCTGCGACGGCAGAGCAACACGTATCGCACCAGGACCTACAGTCCTCCCGGGCACTTCGCCATGATGGCCACCAAGTACTTCGACAAGTACGGCCTGGGCCCGGAAGAGGGCAAACGCATCATCGGACAGATCGCCGTCAAGAACCACCATAATGGGGCGATGGCTCCGAAGGCGCATTTTCAGGCCGAAACCACGCTGGAGAAGGTCCTCGCGGCGCCGATGGTCGCCTGGCCTCTCGGGCTGTTCGACTGCTGCGGCGTAAGCGACGGCGCGGCCGCGGCCATCGTCACCCGTGCGGACCTGGCGAAGAAGTTCCGCCCCGACCCCATCTACATCAAGGCGTTGCAGATCGCGGTAGGCCCGTACGAGGGCTACATGAGCCCCAAGTATGACTGGGTCCACGTTGAGGAGACGGTCCGGGCGGGCGAACGCGCCTACGCTGAAGCCGGCATCAAGAATCCCCGCGAGGAGATCAGCATGGCTGAGGTGCACGACTGTTTCACCATCACCGAGCTGGTCATCATGGAGGACCTCAAGTTCAGCGAGCGGGGCAAAGCGCCGGAGGACGTGCAGAGCGGTTTCTTCGCCCTGGACGGTGGACTGCCGGTCAACACCGACGGCGGACTGAAGTGCTTCGGCCATCCCATCGGCGCCAGTGGTCTGCGCATGATGTACGAGGTATACAAGCAGTTGCAGCAGAAAGCTGACAGGCGGCAGATCAAGGACCCGAAGCTGGGCCTGACACATAACCTGGGCGGAACTCCCGCCACGTGCAGCGTCAGCGTTATCATCGCCGGCAACGAGCTCGGCTAGGCATCCCTGTTGTGACGACCATTCAGGGGCGGGCCCGCCATCTCAAGCGGGCCCGCCCCTGTCTTCCTACCTTTGCGTCGTAGCAGGACCTGTCCTATAATAGCGCCATGGAGAAGAGCACATTTCGTACCAAGAGCGGCCTGGCCCAATCCTTGAAGGGCGGGGTCATTATGGACGTGGTAACGCCCGAGCAGGCGCGCATCGCCGAGGAAGCTGGCGCGTGTGCCGTCATGGCACTGGAACGGGTTCCGGCTGATATTCGCGCTGCCGGCGGCGTGGCGCGCATGGCTGACCCAACCGTCATCGTGGCGATCATGGAGGCAGTGAGCATCCCGGTGATGGCGAAGTGCCGCATCGGCCACTTCGTCGAGGCACAGGTGCTCGAAGCTCTGGGCGTGGACTTCGTTGATGAATCCGAGGTGCTCACTCCGGCTGATGAGAACTTCCACGTGTGGAAGCACGATTTCCGCGTGCCGTTCGTCTGCGGTTGCCGCGAGCTTGGTGAGGCCCTGCGCCGGATCGGTGAAGGCGCCGCCATGGTGCGCACCAAGGGAGAGGCCGGCACCGGCAATATCGTTGAAGCGGTGCGGCACATGCGTGCGGTGCAGGACGGCATACGCCGCGTCAAGGCGCTGCCGAAGGAAGAGCTGGTGACGGAGGCCAAGGTGCTTGGCGCGCCGTTGCAGTTGGTCATCGACCTTCACGAGACGGGGAGCCTTCCCGTGGTCAACTTCGCCGCGGGGGGAGTGGCTACCCCCGCCGACGCCGCTCTGATGATGCAGCTTGGCGCTGATGGCGTCTTCGTCGGTTCAGGCATCTTCAAGTCGAGCAACCCCGCCGCAAGGGCCAAGGCAATCGTCGAGGCAGTGACGCACTATCGCGACCCCGACATCATCGCTCGAGTATCACGCGGCCTTGGTGAGGCGATGCCCGGCATCGAGATAGCAGCTATCCCGAAGCAGGATCTCCTCGCTTCGCGAGGCTGGTAGGAACACGGTTGCGACAGATAGTATCCGACGATCTCGACGCCCTGCTTGGTGTTCTTCCTCCGCATGTTCGCGAGCCCCTGCGCGACCAGGGGCAGTTGAACGACCTGCTTGAGATCGTCATCGACCTCGGTTCCCCACCCGAAGCGCGTTTCCCAAACGGCGAGGTGGTGATCAGCTGCAAGGAGGTCGATCAGAACGACATCGCCTTCGTCGTTGCGCGGATCGGGGAGTTTACCAGTGACAACCGCGCTGGCATCGAACGTACGCTGCACCGCATCTCCGCCATGCGCAACCGCAGGGGCGCCATCATCGGCCTCACCTGCCGCGTTGGCCGGGCAGTGTTCGGCATGGTGGACATGATTGCCGACCTCATCCAGTCCGGCCAGAACATCCTGTTGCTGGGACGTCCCGGAGTGGGCAAGACCACCATGCTACGGGAGGTGGCGCGCATCCTCGCCGACAATGCCCGCAAACGGGTCATCGTGATCGACACGTCTAACGAGATTGCGGGAGACGGAGACATCCCGCACCCTGCCATAGGACACGCCCGGCGCATGCAGGTCGCCTCTCCAGAGCGACAGCACGCAGTGATGATCGAGGCCGTGGAGAACCACATGCCTCAGGTCATCGTTATCGATGAGATCGGAACAGAGCTGGAGGCCCAGGCGGCGCGCACCATCGCCGAGCGCGGCGTGCAGCTCATCGGCACGGCGCACGGCAACAACCTCGAGAACCTGATACTCAATCCGACGCTTTCGGACCTGGTCGGCGGAACGCAGTCGGTCACGCTCGGAGACGACGAGGCCCGCCGGCGCCACACACAGAAATCGATCCTCGAACGCAAGGCGCCTCCGACGTTCGATGTGGTGGTGGAGATCCTGGACTTCTACCGCGTTTCGGTGCACACGGACGTTGAGGAAGCGGTGGACAACATACTCACCCGCCGGCCCGTGCGTACCGAGCTTCGCTGGGTGGACAGCAACGACGAGATACGGAGGGAAACGGTCATCTCGTCACAAACCGGCACTGAAACGGTCGCAGAGAGCGAAAGCCTGCCGGCGCAGACTCGGGAGAAAGCGATCAAGGTCTTTCCCTTCGGGGTGAACCGCACGCGGCTGGAGGCTGTCGCGCGCCGTGAGCGAACGTCGGTACAACTGGTCGACGACCTCGAGGGTTCCGACCTGTTTCTGACGACGCGGACACATTACCGGCGCAAGCCCCAGCGGGTGCGCGATGCGGAGACGCTTGGCATCCCCATTTACGCGCTCAAGGGCAACGACGTTCACCAGATGCGGCAATGCCTTCACACCATCTCCCCCGGCATCTCACGCTCGAGCTACGTGCACCAACTCCAGGAACTGCTGAATGACGGCGGCCCGGAGGCGGACCTTCCGAGGCGCTCGCGTGAGGGAGCATCGAGGAGGTCGAACTAGCCCGTGGGACTGTTCATCTCCTTCGAGGGCGGAGAGGGCTGTGGCAAGAGCACCCAGGCAAAGCGACTGGCGACGCAACTGAGACGCCGCGGATACGACGTCCTGCTCACCTATGAACCCGGAGGGACGCCTCTGGGCGAGGAGTTACGTCGCTGTCTCAAGAAGCTGAGGGACGAGGATATCGGCGCGGAGTCAGAACTGCTGCTGTTTGCCGCGGCGAGAAACCAGTTGACCCGGACTCGGATACTGCCCGTGCTGGCGCGCGGCGGCATCGTCGTGTGTGACCGCTACTCGGACTCGACCGTCGCCTATCAGGCTTACGGCCGGGGACTGCCAATGGATGTGGTCGCAACGGTGAACCGCATCGCCGATGCTGGCGTGCGACCTGACCTGGTGGTGCTGCTCGACATGGACCCGGCCGAGGCGCTGCAGCGGAAGAAGCAGGTGAAGGACCGCTTCGAGGATGCGTCCTCAGCCTTTCACAAGCGGGTACGCAGCGGCTACCGGGAACTGGCCAAGGCCGAGGCCGACCGCTGGTTGGTGCTCAATGCCGCGGCCGCACCGTCGGCAACGGCACGAAGCATCTGGGCGCGGGTGGAGCAACTGCTCAAGACCACGTCCGGGCTGACGATCTCTACTCCGTAGTGGCGCGCTGCTCCCTGCAGCGGAGACGACCGCGATGACACAGCGCATCGGAGTGGCACTCAGTGGCGGCGCGGACTCCGCGGTTGCCGCTTCGCTGTTGCTCTCTCAGGGCTATCACGTCCACGGCTTCCATCTGCGCCTGACGCGCTCTCGCGAGGCCGAGGCCCAGGAGGCGCTGGCAGCGAAGGTGGCACAGTCTCTCGGCCTTCCGTTACAGGTTGTTGACGCCATTGCCTGCTTTGAGAGCCGGGTCATCCGCCCGTTCTGCGCCGCCTATGCCGCCGGCTGTACTCCAAACCCCTGCATCCGCTGTAACCGCGAGATCAAGTTCGGCCTGCTGCTCGAAACCGCGAGGGGCCACGGAATGGACAGTCTCGCCACAGGCCACTACGCCCGGGTCACTGCCCGCGGCGGCGCCGTCCATCTGGAGCGCGGCGCCGACCCGTGGGCGGACCAGTCGTATTTCCTCTATGCGCTCGACCCTTCAGCCCTGCCATATCTCACAATGCCGCTGGGAGAACTCAGCAGGACACAAGTACGTACGATGGCGCGCGAGTCAGTCCTGCCAACAGGCCGCTCCAGCCAGGACATCTGTTTCATTGCGGGCCGGGACTATCGGGCTTTCATCAGCGCACGGGTGTCCGCCGCTCCCGGAGATATCGTGAGCCTTGACGGCCGCGTGCTGGGGCAGCACAATGGCTTGCCCGGTTACACCGTAGGACAGCGACACCGCCTGGGAGTCGCACTGGGAGTCCCGGCATACGTGGTGCGCCTTGATACGGCGCGTAGTGCGGTGGTGGTGGGCACTGCGGCGGACCTGCTCGCCTCAGAGGCGAGGCTGCATCAGGTCCACTGGCTCACGCGACCCGCGGGCGAACGCTTCGAGGTGCAGGCGAGGACGAGATACCGGGGCCGACTGGCAGCAGCGGAGGTATCGACGGCGGGCGACCGCGCTCTGGTGCGTTTCCATGAGCCTCAGCGTGCGCTGGCGCCGGGGCAGTCGGTGGTCTTCTATCACGGCGAGACGGTGCTCGGCGGTGGCGTCATCACCGAAGAGACAATGCGAGCCCACGATGCAGAAGCGGACCGTAGTACCGACCGCTGAGAGAGAGTGCAGGCTGCGGGACGAAGGCGCCTGGCCGGTGGCCGGCGTCGACGAGGCCGGCCGCGGGGCGCTGGCCGGTCCCGTGGTGGCCGGTGCTGTGGTCGCTGACTGGCATCAGTCGTTGCCGTGGCACTGCGAGGTGCGCGACAGCAAAATGCTGACCAGGGGAATGAGAGAGCGGCTGTACGATGCGATACTCTCCGGCACGCTGGCCGTCGGAGTCGGTATCGTCGGAAACGGGGAGATCGACCGGATCGGCATTGCGGCGGCGACGCGCAAAGCGATGCAGCAGGCCCTGAGTCTGCTCTCGGTAACGCCGAGCTACGTGCTGATCGACTGGTTCACCCTGCCTGCACTGCGCACAAGGCATGAGGGCGTCCCGGGGGGCGATGCCCGGTGTCTCTCTATCGCGTGCGCCTCGATCGTGGCGAAGGTGGTGCGAGACCGACTGATGGACGAGATCGACCAGCACTATGCGGAGTACGGCTTCTCGGCGCACAAAGGCTACGGCACGACGCTGCATCTGCGTCGGCTGGCCGAGAACGGCACTTGCCCGGTCCACCGCCTCAGCTTCCGTCCGGTGAGGCTGATTGCCGGAGGTTTGCTCTGAATCGTTCCGAGGTTGGCCGCCGGGGCGAGGAGATGGCGCGGACTCTGCTGAAGCGCCGCGGCTACAAGGTGCTGGAGACGAACGTCCACGGCCGGTACGGCGAGATCGACATCGTCGCGAAGAAGAAGGACTGCCATGTCTTCGTAGAGGTGCGGACACGCACCAGCGAGGATTTCGGCACTCCCGAGGAATCCATCACTGCCAGAAAGCAGCACAAGATGGTGGTCTGTGCCCTCGATTACATCGCAACACACCGCGAATTGCACGAGGCCGCGTGGCGCATCGACGTGGTCGCGGTTGAGCTCGACGCCGAGGGACGGCAGACACGGGCCGAGATCATCGAGGGCGCGGTGCCGCTGGATTGACGCGCCTCGTGCGTTATAATGGTCGCCGATTGCCAGGTTCAAGAGGAGGGTCCCAGATGAAGGTCTACGTCTCGTTCTGGCTTCCCGAGGCGCCCCTTAACGCGCTGAGGGAGAAACACACCGTAATGGTGAATGAACAGCCCACACTGCCCTCGCCCGAGGAACTCATCGCCCAGCTCGCCGATGCCGACGCCTTCCTGTGCGTGGGCAGCAGGGTCGACAGGGCCGTGCTCGACAAAGTGGGACCGAAGCTGAAGATCATCGCCAACTGGGGCGTCGGCTACAACAACATCGACGCCGAGTACGCGGCGAAGAAGGGCATCATGGTCACGAACACGCCGGACGTGCTGACCGAGACGACGGCGGACATGTCGTGGGCGCTGCTGATGGCGGTGGCCAGGCGGGTGGTGGAGGCCGATGCATACGTACGCGCGGGGCAGTTCAAGGGATTCAAGCCCTTCGCCATGATGGGTTCGGATGTCTGGGGCAAGACGCTGGGCATTATCGGCTTCGGGCGCATCGGGCAGGCCGTCGGCCGCCGCGCGCTCGGCTTCAAGATGAAGGTGCTGTACTACGATAGCAGGCGGCTGCCGCCCGAGACCGAGCGTTCGCTCTCGGCCACGTACGCCGAGGTGGATACGATCCTGCGGGAGGCCGACTTCGTGTCGTTGCACGTCCCCTTGCTGGAAGAGACGCACCACCTCATAGATGCGAGAAGGCTGGGGCTGATGAAGCCGACCGCATTCCTCATCAATGCGGCGCGGGGTCCCGTGGTGGATGAGAAGGCGTTGCTGGAAGCCCTCCGCGAGAAGAGGATCGCCGGGGCGGGACTGGATGTGTTCGAGAAGGAGCCGGAACTCACGCCAGGGCTGAGCGAGCTCACGAACGTCGTGCTCGCTCCTCACATCGGAAGCGGCACCTGGGAGACCAGAACCAACATGGCGCACGTTGCCGCCAGGAACATACTGGCAGCGCTGGACAGGCAGACGCCACCCAACCTCGTCAACAAGCCGGCCGGCATGTAGCCGCGACCGATGGTGTCAAGAGGGGGCAGGTGCATATCATCTGCCCCCTTCGCGGTTCTCAGGCCATCTTCGTGTCAGCAGCCTTCTCCAGTCCCAGCTCCCGTATCGCCGCTTCGCGCATCTTGAACTTCTGTATCTTGCCGGTGACCGTCATGGGATACTCGGTCACGAACTTCACGTACCTGGGGATTTTGTAATGCGCGATCCTGCCCTTGCAGAACGCGCGTATCTCGTCCTCCGTCGCGCTCTCCCCCTCGCGCAGCTCGATCCACGCCTGGATCTCCTCGCCGTACTTCTCGTCCGGCACGCCGATGACCTGCACGTTTCTCACCTTCGGGTGAGTGAACAGGAACTCTTCAATCTCCCGGGGGTAGATGTTCTCGCCGCCGCGGATGATCATCTCCTTCGCCCGGCCGGTTATCTTGCAGTAGCCGCGCTCATCCATGGTGGCGAGGTCGCCGCTGTGCAGCCAGTGTGCCGTGTCGATGGCCTCGGCGGTGCCGCCGGGGTTGTTGTGGTAGCCGCGCATGATGTTATAGCCGCGGTAGCAGATCTCTCCCTGAACGCCACAGGGAACGGTGGCGCCGGTCTCCCGGTCGGTCACCTTCAGCTCAACGTGCGGCATGGGCAGCCCGACGGTGCCGGTCCGATCCTCGAGCGACGCATCCACGGGCGTCTGGGTCACCACCGGCGACGACTCGGTCTCGCCATAGCAGATGGTCATCTGACTCGCATGCATGCGGCTGACCAGCTTCTTCATCACCTCGATGGGGCAGGGCGCGCCCGCCATGATGCCGGTGCGAAGCGAACTGAAGTCGAAGGAATCGAACTCAGCATGCTCAAGCTCGGCGATGAACATCGTGGGAACGCCATGCAGCGCCGTACAGCGCTCCTGCTGCACGGCCTTCATCGTGGCCAGCGCATCGAAGCTCTCCGCCGGCAGCACCATGGTGGCCCCATGCGTCATGCAGGTGATGTTGGACATCACCATGCCGAAGCAGTGGTAAAAGGGCACGGGGATACAGAGCCGGTCCCGGTCCGTGAACAGCATCCCCTCTCCCACAAAGAAGCCGTTGTTGAGGATGTTGTGATGGGTGAGCGAAGCGCCCTTGGGGAGCCCGGTGGTGCCCGACGTGTACTGGATGTTGATGACATCGTCGAAGTCGAGCGACGCCTGCCGCGCGGCCAGTTCCTCATCCGGGACATCGCTGCCCAGCGCCAGGAACTGTTCCCACGTGTACATCCCGGGGTGCTGCTGCGGGCCCATGAGCGCGACCGTACGCAGCAGCGGGAGCTTTGCGCTGTGCATCGCCCCGGGAGCGGATTCGCTCACCTCCGGGCAGACCGACGTGAGCATGGCCACGTAGTCGGACGTCTTGAACCGCTCGATGAGCAGGAGTGCGCTCGCTCCCGAGTCCTTCAGCGCGTGCTCCAGTTCGTGGGTGCGATAAGCCGGATTGATGTTCACCATCACCGCGCCCATCATGGCGGTCCCGAATTGCACCAGCACCCATTCGGGATGATTCGTGGCCCAGATAGCGACGCGGTCGCCCCGTGCGATGCCGAGCTTCACGAGGGACTTGGCGACTCTGCGGCAATCGGCCTGCAACTGCGCATAAGACCAGCGCCGGCCCGTGGGAACGTCAACGATCGCGTCGTTTTCAGGGAAGCGTGACACGATGAGGTCGAGGTAGTCTGGAATGGTCCGCCCGATGAGGGGAGTCGAGGAAGCCCCGTGCGCATAGCTGAGTGCGGCTGAACGAGTCATATATCTCCCTCCTGCGCTATTGAGTCTCGGAATGCAGTCCTGCGAGCCGGGGAGCTCAGGTACAGGCACTCCTGCTGACCGCCGCTACATGTACCTGCTGAGCACCTCCGGAACCAGCACTGAGCCATCCGCCTGCTGGTAGTTCTCAAGCACCGCGATCATGACGCGGGGAAGCGCCAGCCCTGAACCGTTCAAAGTATGGGGCAACTGCGGCTTCGCGTTGGGGTCGGGACGGAAACGTACGTTCGCGCGGCGCGCCTGGAAGTCCCAGCAGTTGCTGCAGGAACTGACCTCGAGCCACTCGTTGGAGCCCGGCGCCCAGACCTCGAGATCGAACGTCTTGCAGGAGGCGAATCCGAGATCGCCGGTACAGAGTTGCACGATGCGGTAGTGCAGGCCGAGGTGCTTGAGTACATCCTCGGCATCAGCCACCAGGCGGTCCAGTTCGGCGTCGGAATCCTCGGGCCGCACGTACTTGTACAGCTCGACCTTGTCGAACTGGTGGCCGCGCTTGATGCCGCGCGTATCCTTTCCGGCCGCCATCTTCTCGCGGCGGAAGCATGGAGTATAGGCAGCATAGTACAGCGGCAGACTGGCGCCATCGAGTATCTCATCGCGATGCAGATTGGTGAGCGGCACCTCAGCGGTGGGCACGAACCAGTAGTCTTCCTCGGCATCGTGATACAGGTTATCGGCGAACTTGGGCAGGTTGCCCGAGCCGACCATGCACTCGCGGTGAAGCATGAAGGGGAGGTAGACCTCGGTGTAGCCATGCTGCTTCGTATGAAGGTCGAGCATCAGCGCAATCAGGGCGCGCTGCAGCCGGGCGCCCAGTCCCTTCAGCACATAGAAACGGCTGCCTGAGAGCTTGACCCCGCGAGCGAAGTCGATGATATCCAGCCGCTCCCCGATCTCCCAATGCGGCAGCGGCTCAAACTCGAACTGCCTCGGTGCGCCGCCGGTTCGAAGCACGATGTTGTCGGCGGCGTCGACGCCCTGTGGCACGCTGGGGTGAGGGATGTTGGGCAGTTCCAGCAACAGCGCATCGAGCCTGTCCCTGGCCTCGCGCGTCTGGCGCTGGAGTTCAGCCGACCGCTCGCCCATCAGTCGCAACTCGTCAAGCAGGTGCTGAGGCTTGTCCTTCGACCGTCCCAGCTCTTTGCTGGCCTGATTGTGTTGCGCCCGTAGATCCTCGGACTCCCGCAACAGGCCCCGGTAGCGTTCGTCAGCCTCAATCACCGTCCCGAGCGCGTCCGGCACGCCCCGTGACACCATGGCGCGCTCCACGGCAGCGCGATCCTCGCGAATGAGTCGAATATCAAGCATCTCGCTTCCCCCTTAGCTGAGGAAAGAGTATCACGTCACGTATGGATTCCTGATCCGTCAGCAGCATCACCAGACGGTCGATGCCGATGCCGAGCCCTCCGGTGGGCGGCATACCGTATTCCATCGCCTCGACGAAGTCCTCGTCGGCAACCTGCACGTCCTCATCGCCGACTCGCTCGCGGAGTTGCTGCTCGAGACGCTCACGCTGGTCGACCGGATCGTTCAACTCGGTAAACGCGTTGGCGAACTCCAGTCCGCAGATGAAGGCCTCGAAGCGCTCCACCAGGCGGTCGTTGCCCCGCTTCTTCTTCGGGAAGGGAGACATCTCCACCGGGTAGTCAAGCAGAAACGTTGGCTGCTCCAAACGCGGCTCCACAAAGGTAGAGATGAGTTCATCGATGAGCCGGCCCCTTCCCGGTCTGCCCTCGATGTGGACGCCCTCCTGCAGCATCTGCTCGTGCAGGCTCTCCGCGTCCCGATAGTCCTCGAAGTCGATGCCGCTGGCCTCGAGCACAGCGTTCCGCAACGTGAGCCGGCGCCATGGCGGCGCAAGTTCAACGGTGCGGCCACGGAAATCAACCTGAGTCGTTCCCAGAATCGCCAGCGCCACTGAACTGAACAGTCGTTCGGTCAGCTGCATCATATCTTCGTAGTCGGCATAGGCACAGTAGCATTCCATCAGCGTGAATTCCGGGTTGTGCCGGACGGAGATGCCCTCGTTGCGGAAGACGCGGCCCATCTCGTATACACGGTCGATGCCGCCGACGATGAGTTTCTTCAGCGAGAGCTCGAGCGCGATGCGCAGATACAGGTCCTCGTCCAGCGCGTGATGATGCGTGACGAAGGGGCGCGCCAGCGCGCCCCCGGCGGTGTTCTGCAACACTGGCGTCTCCACCTCAACATAACCCTCGGCGTCGAGGAAGCTGCGGGTTGCAGTAACGATCCGGCTGCGCAAGGTGAAGGTCCGCCGTACCTCGTCGTTGGAAATGAGGTCGAGGTAGCGTTGCCGGTAGCGGGTTTCGACGTCGACGAGCCCGTGCCACTTCTCCGGTAGCGGCCGGAGCGACTTCGCGAGCACGGTGAACGCGGCCACATCGAGGGTCACCTCGCCCGTCCTGGTGAGAAACAACTCGCCCTCGACACCGAGGAAGTCCCCGATATCGATGTCGCGCAACAACTCGTAGCGCTCCTCCCCCAGCAGGTCTCTTCTCAGGCAGGCCTGGAGCTTCCCTGAGGCATCCCTCACATCGAGGAACGCCATCTTGCCCATCTTGCGCCGGGCCATGATGCGTCCCGCGATGGAGACGGTGCAACTCCGCTCTCCCTCCTGCTGGCACAGGGCGCGGGCAGCCGCGGCGGAGTGCGACGGGCGGTAGCAGTGGGGGTAAGGCTCGATGCCCCTGGCCCTCAAGTCCTCAACGGTCTTGAGTCGTTCCTCGGTAACGCGGTCCAGACGTGAACCCATGGCAGTCCCTTCGCAACGCAGCTTCGGACTCCGCCGCACAGTTACACGGTCATTGGGGGATGCTCTACGGAGGAGAGTCCTCTCCTCCAGTCTCCGCGTGGCCGCTGGCTGCGAGCACGGCCCTGGCCTGCTCATAGAATGACTCGGGCACGAGGATGCGAACCTCTCCCAGCCCGTCCACGGTGAGCCCGTACACAATGCCAGCGCTCTCGTAACTGAGCGCGGCGGGAATGCCATGGTCCTCAAGCCGCGCCCGAATCACCTGGGCCGCCCCATGGCGCGATGTGCACAGGACCACCAGCGCGTTTCCGGCAGTCATCGTACCCTGCGGCTATTCTAGCAGAAAGCGAAACTGGCCCGGTAGGGTGGCGCACGGTGATCGGCTTCGCGACGGACTCGTGGCGCGCTGCGCGGAGGGAACGAGCCGGCGCGGGCGGCCACCCTGCAAGCCTCATCCGTGTTCGCCATTGGGGGGCGACGGCGGCGGTGCATTCGCTCCTTGACCCTTCGTTCCTGTTTACGATACACTTTCCGCTGGATGCCCAGCCGTGCTGGGCATTCTCTCTTATGACGTTTACTGTTCCAAGGAGGACGGTGATTTGTATGCGCTGGGACGACATCTTCTTATAGAGCTGAAGCACTGCAACACAGATCTGCTGGACAATCTCGAGTACCTCAAGGAATGCCTCCACACCGCGGCGGTTCGTTGCGGCGCCACCGTAGTCGGCGATTCTTTCTATCATTTCTCCCCACATGGAGTGAGCGGCGTCGTCAACATCGCGGAATCCCATATCTCCATTCACACCTGGCCCGAGTGCGCCTATGCCGCGGTAGACGTGTTCACCTGCGGCGACCGGGTGGAGCCTGAAGTGGCCGCCCAGTACATCATGCACGCGCTGGAGGCCGATGACTGCTCTCTGATAGAGTTGCGCCGCGGGCTGCTGCAGGCGTGTCCGGCGCACACCGCCACGAAATGACGCACGATTCACCGGTTCGACGCACCTGGTTCCACGACGCCATCAATCCCGACCTGGGGATGCTGCACCGCGTTGAGGAGTACCTCTATGCCGGCCGCAGCGCCTATCAGGGCATCGAGGTGATCCGCACACGCAGCTTCGGCGCGTCACTGGTGCTGGACGGCAAGATACAATCGAGCGAGGCTGACGAGTTCATCTATCACGAGGCGTTGGTGCACCCTGCGATGATTACCCATCCGGAGCCGCGCACCGTGCTCATCGCCGGAGGCGGAGAGGGCGCCACGCTGCGCGAAGTGCTGCGCCACCGCTCGGTTGAGCGGGCAACCATGGTGGACCTCGACCAGGAAGTGGTGGCAGTCTGCCGCGCGCATCTGCCTTCGTTCAGCGACGGTGCATTCGATGACCCGCGGGCCGAACTCATCGTGGGCGACGCCAGGCGTTTCGTCGAAGAAAGTCCCCGCAGCTTCGACGTCATCATCATCGACCTGCCGGATCCGCTTGAGGTCGGACCGGCGCAACTGCTCTACACGCGGGAGTTCTACACGGCGGTGAAAGGCAGGTTGACTCCCGGCGGTGTCATCGCGGTGCAGTCCGAATCGTCGCGCTGGTACGACCTCGACGCTTTCGTGGCCATCGTCAACACGATTGCTCACGTCTTCCCGCATGCGGCAGGGTACCAGACGCACATCCCCTCCTTCTCCAGCCTCTGGGGCTTCACCGCGGCATCTGACAGCCTCTCTGCTGCGGCGCTGAGCCCGGATGACATCGACCGCCGCATCGCGTCACGGATCAACGGCTCATTGCGCGCATACGATGGCGCCACCCACCGCGGCATGTTCTGCCTGCCGAAGCACATCCGGTCGGCCATCCGCGCCTGCTCGACCGTCATTACGGATGCCTCTCCGCTTTCCGTCTACTAGTCCGAGTGCGCCGGTTTCATGGCTCATTCGACGCGATGGTATAATCGCTGGTATTCGTCATGGACGCACTGGCGTGCTTGAACGCGGCCCAACGTGAGGCGGTCGAGGCGTGCGGCGGCCCACTGCTCATCATCGCGGGTCCCGGCAGCGGGAAGACGCGGGTGATAACGCACCGTATCGCCCATCTCATTGAGTGCCGCGGAGCAGAACCCGAGCATATCCTGGCGGTCACGTTCACCAACAAGGCGGCCAGGGAGATGCAGGAGCGGCTCGCGCGTGAGCTGGGGGCCGCAGCCGATCGCCTGAATATCGGCACGTTTCACTCCATCTGCTGTCGCATGCTGCGGGCGGATGGACAGGCCGTCGGTCTCAGTCGCGGATTCGTCATCTATGACGACGACGACCAGATCAACCTCATCAAGAAGAGCCTGGATGAGTTGCGGCTCGACCCGAAACAGTATCCCCCTCGTCTCATCCAGGCATCCATCAGCACGGCAAAGAGCCGGATGCTGACGGAGCAGCGTCACGCCGAAGGCGTGAGCAGCTATTTCGAGGAGATCGTCCAGCGTGTCTACGAGCGCTACCAGGCGCTGCTTTCACAGAGCGATGCGGTGGATTTCGACGACATCCTGCTGAAGACGGTCCGCCTGCTCGAGGCGCACCCCGACATCCTGGAGCGCTATCAGAACCGCTATCACTACGTGCTGGTGGATGAATTCCAGGACACAAACCCGGCCCAGTTCCAGCTCGTGCGGCTGCTGGCGGCAAAGCACCACAACCTCTGCGTGGTCGGAGACCCGGACCAGTCCATCTACTCCTGGCGCTCGGCCGACCTGCGCAACATCCTCAGCTTCGAACGGGATTTCCCCGATGCCAGGGTGGTGCTGCTGGAGCAGAACTACCGTTCCACGCAGACGATCCTCAAGGCTGCCCTGCAGGTGATCAGCGCCAACGCCCTGCGCAAGGACAAGGACCTGTGGACCGAGAACGAGCCGGGGAAGCCTGTGGTGCTCAGCGAGTGCCTCAACGAGAAAGATGAGGCACAGTACGTGGTCAGCACCATCGAGAAGCTGGTGCAGCGCGACAAGCTGCGCTACGGCGACTGCGCGGTGATGTACCGCATCAATGCGCAGTCGCGCGCCATAGAGGAAAGCTTTATGCGCTTCGGCATCCCGTACCGCCTGGTGGGTGGCACACGTTTCTACCGCAGGCAGGAGATCAAGGACATCGTGGCCTACCTCAGGGTGATCCACAATCCGCACGACAGCATCAGCCTGCAGCGCATCATCAATACACCGGGGCGAGGCATCGGTCAGGGCACCCTCACGAAACTGCAGTCGTGGGGCACAGAGCGGCAGATCTCCGTCTACGAGGCACTGACGCAGATGGTGCAGGAGAAGGACCTTGCCGCCAGGGCCAGCAATGCCCTGACGAAGTTTCTGGAGATGCTGAACAGCCTTATCGCCCGCAGCGCCGACACTCCATTGCCCACGCTGATCGACGACATCCTGGCGCAGACGTCGTACCGCGAGTACCTGTTCGAGAGCGACGATGGAGAAGACCGCTGGCAGAATGTGCAGGAGTTGAAGGGTGTGGCGTCCGAGTACGCCAACCTGGCGCCGCAGGAAGCGTTGTCCGCCTTCCTCGAAAAGGTGAGCCTGATCTCAGACGTGGATGAGATGGACGACTCCTCGGATGCCGTGACGCTCATCACGCTGCACCAGGCGAAGGGCCTCGAGTTTCCAGCGGTGCTGATCGTGGGAATGGAGGACGGCATCCTGCCACATCGGCGGTCGTTCGACGACCCCGCCGAGATGGAGGAAGAGTGCCGTCTCTGCTACGTGGGCATCACGCGGGCGCAGCGCTATCTCTTCCTCTCACGCGCGCACCGCAGGAGCCTGTTCGGCAACGGCCTGGCCAACCCGCCGTCCCGCTACCTCGAGCGCATCAGCCCGGAACTCATCACGACGCGGGGACTGTGGCAGGACGATGAAGTGGATATGAGCGGCGCGGTCTACGCGCAGCCGATGACCTTTGGCATCTCGGACGAGGAGTTCCGGGTCGGCGACTCCGTCTTCCACAAGAAGTTCGGCCAGGGCGTGGTCATGGATTGCTTTCCGGATAAGAGCGACCTGGTGGTGACGGTTGATTTCGACGAGATAGGTGTCAAGCGGCTGCTCCTCAGCCTGGCGCACCTCGAGAAGATAGAGCGTTTCAACAGCCTCTCCTGATGCCGTTGACACGGCTACACGCAACCGTGTAGACTGCCCCTGAAGTGGGACTTCATCTGCTGCCCCCCGAGGTGGTCTCTCGCATCGCCGCCGGCGAGGTGGTCGAGCGCCCCGCATCCATCGTCAAAGAGCTCATCGAGAACTCGCTGGACGCCGGCGCTCACTCGGTGAGCGTCGAGTGCCGTGGCGGCGGCATCGAGCTCATCCGTGTCTCGGACGATGGCGCCGGCATCGCCGCAGACGACGTCGAGACCGCGTTTCTACGCCACGCGACGAGCAAGATCGACACGCTGGACGACCTGGTCCACGTACGAACGCTCGGCTTCAGGGGTGAGGCGCTGCCGAGCATCGCCGCCGTTGCGGACGTTGAGATCGCCACCAGCGCCGGAGGCGGCGACCCCGGCACCTACCTGTACCTTCATGGAGGGACGATCGTCCAGCGGGAGGTGAGGCCACGGGCGCGGGGCACCACCATCACGGTGAGACGACTGTTCCGGCACTTCCCGGCGCGGCTGAAGTTCATGAAGTCGGAGAGCACCGAGAACGGACACAGCGCGCAGGTAGCGACCCAGTACGCGCTCGGCTTCCCGTCGGTGGCCTTCAGCCTTGCGCTGGAGGACAGGGTCACGCTGCGGACGCACGGCAATGGGAGCTTGCGCGACGTGATGGCGCAGCTCTATGGACCGGAGCTGGCCCGGGCAATGGTCCAGGTGGCACACAGGGCGGACGGCCTCAGCGTCACCGGCCTGGCCGCTCCCGCGTCCTTCTCCCGCGCCGGACGGAGCCACCAGAGCACGTTCGTGAACGAGCGCTGGGTGCGCAGTCCCCTGCTGCAGCGCGCCATCGACGAAGGCTATCGTGGACTGCTGCAGGAAGGCAGAAGCGCCATCGCCATCATCAGCATCCAGCTTCCGCCGGACAGGGTTGATGTGAACGTGCATCCGAGCAAGGCCCAGGTGAAGTTCGCCGACGAGCAGGCAGCGTTCAGGCTCGTGCGCGATGCGCTGCGAGACGCGCTGCAGACAACTCACGTCGCCGCGGAGCCGCGGACGTTGACGCTGCCGCCCGGTGGAACCCAGAGCAGGTGGGCCGTCGGGGAGTCCGAGGCCCTTCCCTATACGCCCGGCCCGGAGGAACGGACCGATGGCACGGCGATGCTGCCGCCGCTCCGCGTGCTCGGGCAGGTGCTCAGTACCTACATCGTTGCCGAGGGGCCGGAAGGCCTGTACCTCATCGACCAGCACGCCGCACATGAGCGGGTGGTCTACGAGCGGCTGACGGCTCAGCGGTCGGGCCGCAGCGCAGATACGCAGTTGTTGCTCGAGCCGCTGACCGTGGAACTGAGCCCGGCGGAGGATGCGCTGCTGGCCACGGTGCTCAGCGAACTGGGCGAGACGGGGTTCGGCATCGAGCACTTCGGCGACCGCACCTACCTGGTGCGCAGCGTGCCGGCGGCGCTGAAAGACCTGGACGCGGCAGAGGTGCTGCACGAGCTGCTGCAGCAACTGACGGGGGGGAACCGCAGCGACCTGCTGTCGCGCATCGCGGTCACCGTCGCCTGCCACGCGGCCGTCAGGGCCGGACTCCAACTCTCGGCCGAGGAGATGCGGCAGTTGATTCAGCAACTCGAGCGCTGCGCCCAGCCGCGCTCATGCCCCCACGGCCGGCCAACGGTGGTGCGGTTCGACAACGCCCAGTTGGAGCGACTCTTCGGACGCCGGGCCTAGGAGGCCTCGCTTCGCGCCGCCCGTTTCTCGTAGTAGCGCAGCAGCCGGTGACCCGACCTCGCCGCATGCCGGATGGAGTTGTACACCGCGATGCCGGCGCGGTAACACGTTTCTCTCGCCTGCACCATCCAGTCGTAGTGCTCCGGAAAGGTCATCATCTGCGTCACCACGACGATCGGCTTACCGCAATCGACATGGGCGCGGACGATATCGTCCACCAGCTTGTTCCAGATCTCGCTGTGCACTTCCGGAGGCCGCGCGATGAGCCCGACCGACAGGTGAACGATGGTCAGATCGATGCCGTCATACTCGCTGAAGAGCTTGAGCAAGGGGTAGTAGCCGACCTCCCAGGCCTCCGCCGAGATGTCCATGGGATTGTCGATAATCGTGCCGGCCTCGTTACCGACGATGGCGGTGGCGCGCCTCCGCAGGTCCTCCGGGAAGCCGGGGATGACCAGTCCCTCTTTGGTGGCCTCGTCGCTCGCCAGCACCGTCGCACCGCCGCCAAGGCCGAGCAAGGCCACGCGCCGACCTACCGGCTTCGGAAAGAAGCTGAAGGTGACGGCCATGTCGATCCACTCCTCGATGGTGGCCACGCGCACCGCGTTGACCTGCTCGAGCACCCCGTCCCAGACGCGGTCGGCTCCCGCCAGCGAGCCGGTGTGCGAGGCGGCGGCGCGTGCGCCCGATTCAGTGATGCCGACCTTCA